>DATNMW010000300.1:0-6453 GCA_035602155.1 Bryobacteraceae bacterium
CGATTGGATCGCGGCCCATCTTCCGCAAGCGCGCACCTTTGTGGCCGGGTCTGTACGCTTCTGGTGGGATACCTGGCATGACTTGGCCCAGGTGGGCGGTGGGTCCGAACAGGGGCTTCTCAATCGAAAGGTAATCCCCGCACAATGGGAGATCCTGCTGGGAACCAATCCCGAATCGGCGGTCCGGTGGCTGACCGCTCTGGGCGCCGATGCGGTGGTCGTTTCGGAGCCGCAGTCGAAGGATCTCTATCACGATTACCCGTTCCCAGGTAAGTTCGCGGGCGCCTTGCCGGTCCTGTACGACGATCGCCAAGGCGACGTGATCTATCAGGTTCCGCGCCGATATTCATCGCTCGCGCGCGTGGTCGACCGAGCGCGGTTCGAAGCCTTGCAGCCGCTCGAACAAACCAATCTTGATTTGCTGCGCGCATACGACGCGGCGATCGAAGAGGGTCCCGACTCGCCCACTACCACGGCCTGGGATGGAACCGACGCGATGCGCGTGCATGCCCGCGTGGCTCAAGGGCAGTCTATCCTGGTGCAAGTCACTTACGATCCGGCATGGCACGCCTACGCCGGCGGCCAGGCGCTGCCGGTACACAGGGACCAAGGTGCGGATTTCACCGTGATCGACGCGCCGCCGGGCGAGCATGACATCGCGTTGGTCTTCGAAACGCCGCTGGAGAACCGGATCGGCTGGGTGCTTACATGGCTGGCGCTGGCCGCCGTCGCCGCGTGCCTAGCACTCGATTACGTTCACCGCCAGCCCGCCGAGTGACGTCTCTTTGTAGCGCGAGCGCATATCCAGGCCGGTCTGGTACATGGTCCGGATCACTTGGTCGAGGGTGACCTTGTGGCCGCCTTCTTCCGTCATCGCCATGCGCGCGGCGCTCACAGCTTTCACTGCGCCAAAGGCGTTGCGTTCGATGCAGGGGATCTGCACCAGGCCGCCGATCGGATCGCAGGTCATCCCCAGATTATGTTCCATGCCGATCTCGGCGGCGTGCTCGATGGCTTCATTCGACCCATTCAGCGCGGCCACCAAACCGCCGGCAGCCATGGAACACGCCACCCCGACTTCGCCCTGGCATCCGACTTCGGCGCCCGAGATGGAGGCGTTCTCCTTGTAGAGAATTCCGATGGCGCCCGCCGCCAGGAAGTAGCGGACGATCCCTTCCTCGCTGGGTGACGCGGCGAAGTGCCGGTAGTAGTGCGCCACGGCCGGGATCACGCCCGCCGCGCCGTTGGTGGGCGCGGTCACCACGCGGCCTCCCGCGGCGTTCTCCTCGTTCACTGCGATGGCATAAAGGTTGATCCAGTCGATAGTGCGCAGCGGATCGTTGTCCGCTGCCGCCAGGAGTTTGCGATGCAGTTCGGGAGCGCGCCGCCGCACGTCCAGGCCGCCCGGCAGCAATCCCTCGGTGGCGAGCCCGCGCTGAGTGCATTCCTGCATCACGGTCCAGACGCGCGCAATGCGCTGACGAATTTCGGATTCGCTGCGCAGCGCCTTCTCATTTTCGAGCATCATGACCCAGATCGGCAGACCCGCCGCGCGGCCTTGCGCCAGCATCTCGGCGGCGCTCGAAAAAGGATACGGCAGCTTCGCGGCGCCGCTCGCGGCGGCGTGCTGCGGCTGGCCTTCGCGCTCGATGAATCCTCCGCCCACCGAGTAGTAGACTTCCTGCCGCAAGATCGCGCCCGCGCTGTCGAAGGCAGTAAAGCGCATGCCGTTGGGATGGCCCGGCAGCACGATATCGCCGCGGAAGAGCAGGTCGCTGGCTTCATCGAACCGGATCGCGCGGCCGCCCATGACAGCGATGTGTTTGCTTTTCCGGACACCGCGTACGAGGCACTCGATGTTGGCCGGATCGATCCGATCCGGTTCCTCTCCCAGCAACCCCAGCAAGACCGCGCGATCGGTGCCGTGTCCCCGGCCAGTAAGTCCGAGAGAGCCATATAACTCGATCTGAATTCGGCAGACCGCCGCGCCGTCCAGGTCCGCGGCAAACGACCGGGCAGCGCGCATGGGGCCGACTGTGTGCGAACTCGAAGGTCCAATCCCAATCTTGAATAGCTCGAAAATGCTGGTATTCATTGGACCTGGCCGCCTAAACGCGAGGTACTCATCGGCGCGTCGCGTACCACCACAAACAAGTTGCGCCACTCGGATTCCTGAAACTGCCGGATCGCGCGCATCACAGCGTGATGGATCTTGGGTAATGTGCTCATTGCGGGGAGCGGAGGGGGGCGGAGGGGGCCGCACATGCTCTTGGCGCGCGCCCCTATTCCGGCAATTCCGAGGATTTCGGTAGAAGAGTTGAGGGATCTACCGATCGCGTCAATGAGCGATATATTTTCTGGTGTTCTTTGTACAGTAATCGCGTGCCGGGGGTGTCATTCTCTCCGGTTGGCTCGACTGGTGCAGGTGGCATTACCTCCGGGGGGATGTGGATAGGACCACATTGAAGCTCATGAGCAACGATGTTTAGGAGCAAAAAGTGACAAAGAAGTTTGGCTACGCCCCAAGGCATGGTCATCGAAGTGTGCCAGTTGACGTTATGTGGTTTCCCAGAGGTTTGATCTAACTGGCCAAAAATTATCTTGAAGTCCCAAACGGTGTGTTCAAAGTTGAAGTTATTGGCGTAGTCTTCCGAAAATTCCTCACCTGGCATGAAAGCGTTAGGCTGCACGTTCGGAATCTTTTCTTCCTCTGCCATTTTGTTTTTTCCTTCCTCCCTTTATTGACACCAACTCAAGGCCAGCGCGGCTAGTTTCGATCTCCGGTTGTGCCGACTGCGGCTCTGGTGGCTTCGGGGCCATTACTACCCCGGAAAGATTATTTTGCAAGCAGGCACCTGGCGAAACCATTCGAGGGCCTTGCCGGGCGGCGGCCATGCGAAGCGTTTCCTGAATGTAGGCGTCAATAGCCTTCATGTCTGCTGTGTTTCGCTCGGATAATTCTTGGTCTTCCTCGAATCTTGGGATGTTAAACGATTCTGGGTCAAATCTGTCGGACCAAGACATCAACTCACTAAAAGGAACGAAACGAACTGCAAGCCCGCAATCGAAGGCTTCCGCAAGTCTACGCAAAGTCTCGATATTCGGTCGCGTCTTTCCTGGATTCAAGAGACCTGAAATCCGAGGCTGGAGCATTCCCGTCTTTTCGGCAAGCCACTCTTGGGTCTTGCCGCGTCCTTTAAGAAGTGCGCGGAGCTGGAAGGGAATGCCTATGTTGATCTGTGACGCGACAAACGCCGTGCGGTATTCTGCGTCGCGCATTTTATCGACAAGTTGATTAGAGAGCATACTCGACCGTCGGGAGCGCCCTCCCGTCCCTGATTTCGTTTGCGTATTTTTGGGCTGTGTCCAGCGCGTTTGCTGGATTGTAGATTTGTTGCTTATGGGTGCATCCTACGACGGCTATCCATACTCCCGCGAGAAAAAAACCCAACAGGCGGTGCTGCTTTTTCCCAGACTGCCAGCGCAGCTCTCCGACACCTTTTAGACCCTTCAAGCGAGGGCGATAGCTCGGCATCTTCCAACCTGATGATTTTGTTCTACGCATGTCCTTCAGGAACTCGTCTGCGTCAGCCTTTTCTTGGATTGTCAAGTGAGCATACCAATTCGCGATCAGGTTGTTCCCAGCGGGGGACACATAACAGCGGATTGGCGTTTCCCATCCACTCATCAGGTTATCACAAATAAATTATAACAACAACAGCCTTCCTCTTGAACTCTTCATTCCTTTTTTATTATGCCTGTACTGTTATGAAAACAAAAAGCCAGAAGCCCCGCATCGCCAAACGTCCCTCACCAGATCCACGCCCTGAAGAGGCGTCACCTGCTCCTCAGCTAAACTCCGCGCCGTAATCCAGGCAAGCCATGACACACTCACGCGTGAGCGAGGGGTACTCCGCCAACAATTCCTTAAACGTTTGGGTTTATCGAGCATGCGCTCAAACGCCACGACCCCATCCCTACCTCCCCAAGCCGACCGCCCGCAAAATCGCCTCCACCAAGCCTTCCACCGTGAACACCGACGCCTCGACCGTCACCGCAATTCCCAACCCGCGCGCGGTAGCGGAAGTCACCGGACCAATGGAGGCTGTCTTGACGCCGGCCACCGCCGACCCGCCGGCCACGGCTACGAAATTTCGCACAGTGGACGAGCTAGTGAACGTGACCCAGTCCGGCTTCCGTTCCCCGCCGAAGATCCCGTCGGCCGTCGCGCGCGCGCCCTCGGGAACGGCCGTGCGGTAGGCTTCCACCACATCCACCACCGCGCCCCGCCGCGCCAGTTCGACTGGCACCAGATCGCGCGCCACGGCAGCGCGCGGCAGCAGGACGCGCTGGCCCGCCAGGTTATACGCGGCGAAAGCGGCTAGCATGCCTTCGGCAACATAGTCCTTGCCCATCACGTCCACCTTCAGGTGCAAAGCCTCAACCGCCGCGCGCGTCGCGGGACCAATGGCGCAGATGCGCGCGCGCAACGCCCGCAGGTCCACGGCGGAGCGATCCAGCCGCTCCAGGAAAAATCGCACGCCGTTGGCGCTGGTGAAGACCAGCCAGTCGTACGCGTCGAGATTGGCGATGGCTTGGTCGAGCGGGTCGTAATCCAGCGCCCGCAGTATTTCAATCGTAGGCAGTTCGATCGCCTCCGCCCCCAGCGCGCGCAGCCTGGAGGAGAGCGTGTCGGCCTGGCCGCGGGCGCGCGTCACCACGATGCGCTGGCCGAACAGCGGCAGCCGCTCGAACCAGTTGAGCCTGTCGCGCAGCGCCACCACCTCGCCGATAACGATCGTCGCGGGCGGCTTCAGGTCATGCTGGTGGATCAACCCGGGCAGCGTGGCCAGCGTTCCCGCCAGTGTCTCTTGATCCGGCCGCGTCCCCCAGCGCACGGCCATGGCGGGCGTGTCGGCGGGGCGGCCGTGGGCCATCAGCTCGCGCGCGATATCGTCGAAGGCGAAGATGCCCATGAAGATGACCAGCGTCTCGGTCAGGCCAACCTTGCTCCAATCGATGCCCTCCGCATCGTGGCCCGTCACGAATGTCACTACCTTGGTGTGCTCGCGATGCGTGAGCGGCACTCCCGTGTAAGCCGCGATGCCCAGCGGCGACGTCACTCCCGGCACGACTTCGAAAGCCACGTCCGCGGCCGCCAGCGCTTCGGCTTCTTCGCCGCCCCGGCCGAAAATGAACGGATCGCCGCCCTTCAGCCGTACCACGTTCAGGCCGCGCCGCGCGCGTTCGATCAGCATGGCGCAAATCTCATCCTGGCTGAACGCGTGTACGGATTTCTTCTTGCCGACGTAGATGCGCTCAGCCCGCGCGGGCGCCAGATCCAGCAGCGCGGGGTTGGCCAGGTAATCGTACAAGACGGAATCGGCCAGTTCGAGCAGGCGGCGTCCCTTCAGCGTGATCAGCTCGGGGTCGCCTGGCCCGGCCCCTACCAGATAGACTTTGCTCATGGCGCGCTCATCCGTAGACGCTCTCCAGGATGCGGTCCGCTCCCGCGGCCAACAGCGCTTCTCCTAATTCGCGGCCGATGCGCTGGGCGTCCGCGACGGCGCCTTCGGATCGGTCGCGCACCACGTCGACGCCATCCGGCGAGACCACTACCGCCTGCAGAGAGAGACGGTCGCCGGCCACCGTGGCATAGGCTCCGATGGGAACCTGGCAGCCGCCTCCTAGAGCGGCAAGGAGAGCGCGTTCCGCGGTAACGGCGGCTTGCGTGGGGGCGTGATTTAGCTGCTGACAGGCCAAGACGCCCGCCCGACCGGTCTCGATCGCCAGCGCGCCTTGGCCTACCGCGGGACAGACCACATCGGGCTCCAGGATCTCCGAGATGCGTGCTTCCCAGCCCAGGCGCTTCAGTCCGGCGGTGGCCAGCACGATGGCGTCGTACTGGCCTTCGTCCAGCTTGCGCAGGCGCGTATCCAAATTGCCGCGCACCGGCTCGATCCGCAGATCGGGCCGCACCATGCGCAACTGCGCCGCGCGCCGCAGCGAGCTGGTACCCACTTTCGCGCCCGCGGGCAAATCGGCCAGCCGCCGGCCCACCAGGGCATCGCGCGGGTCTTCACGCGCGGGAATCGCGGCCAGCACCAGTCCCGCGGGCAGTTCCGTCGGCAGGTCCTTCAGACTATGTACCGCCAGGTCTGCGCGGCCCTCCAGCAGGGCTTCCTCGATTTCCTTGGTGAACAGGCCCTTCGATCCAACCTGGGCCAGCGGCACGTCCGTGATCTTGTCGCCGGTGGTCTTGACGATTTCGATACGGCTCGGGTATCCAAGCGCGGCTAGTTGCCGCTGCACCCAGTGCGCCTGCCACAGGGCGAGTTGCGATCCGCGCGATGCGATGACTAGCATAGGGTCACCGCGGGTCTGGAGACCCGCTGCAGGCGTGGACGCCCGCCCCACAATTCTTTTCTACTCATGCAGGTGAAACGCCTTGCG
>DATNMW010000301.1:0-3829 GCA_035602155.1 Bryobacteraceae bacterium
GTTCTTGAGATCGGCGTCGGCGGCTTGGCGGAATAAGTCGCGGATTTGGTTTTCGGAGAGGGAGGGCGAGTTAGCCGTTAGCGCTGGTGGCGCCGCGGCGTCTTGCGCATGCAACCCCGCCGATAACAAGAAAATCGCTAAAAAGCCCGTTCCGGTGCGCATCACCAAGGTCCTCTTGCATTAGACGACGGTGCGGTCGAAATATTACACCCGTCTCGGCTTGGCGTGGCTCGCGCGGCGGGAATTCGGATGGGATAAACTGAAGGCGGGCGCCACTATTGAGCCGAGAATTCGTCGAATGCCGGGATGGGAGTTTTCTACCTTACAGGAAGCCGTGTGCCGCTTGGCCACCTGGTGCGGGAGTACCCGCGCGGCGAATCACCGAGAGCATCCGATCGGAGCGTGAGCAGGACGCAATAACGCGGCGCATCCGGCCACGCCCGATCTCAAGGAAGAGTTCGAGCGCATGCGGCAGCTTCAGGCGCGACGAAGTTGACGCACGATCCGCTTTCTGGCGGACGCCAGCCTCAACCCGACCCACTACCCAAAACTATAAGGAATCCCGGATCCCGAAGTGTTCGCCCTCGCGGCAGAACAGCATCGGATTCTGGTCACTTCCGACCTCAGGAACATGGCGGGACATTTTGGCGAGTTCCTTCGGGATGAAGGTAGGTCTCCCCGGCGTGTTTCTGGTGAAGGAGCGAGCGCCGTTGGCCTAGTGATTGAGGCGCCCCGGCTGGTTTGGCCGGCTTCGGATGGGGAAGAGTGACAGAACCGGATCGCACCGCCCGGTCCTAGCCGTACGCTCGGCGGTCATTGGTCTGGCGGCACCAGACATTGCACCTGCAAGTATAAACGGCGCCAGTAAACGCTCCAATCAGTTCCCGATGGCGATCGCCAGCGTCTGCGTGCCGGCGACGCCGCCCAGCGTAAAGGTCAGAGGCGTGGCGTTGCCGGCCGGGACAGTCGGCACAACCACGTTGAACTGGTAGAGTCCCATAAAGTTCGGCGCCAGCCCCTCGTAGGGAATCGTCACCGCCGGCGTACCGCCAAACGAGATCGTGAAGGCATAAGCGAGGGTATTGCTCTGTTGAACAAGCTGGCCCGGCGGAATGTCGGGAGCCACCGATCCGAAGCCGATGCCGTAGATCACGATCTCGTCGCCTGGCTGCGCGGCTTTCGAAGTCAGACCGGAGACGGCGCCGGGGGGCAGCACGTAGCTGCCGTCTGCAAACTGCGCCACCACGTATTGGGTTCCGCCGATATTGAAATTCGACGGAGCCAGCAATCCGGGCATCGTGGTATCCACGGTGACCGCGAAGGGCGCGCTGGAGCCTGCCGCGGTGGCGACCACCAGCGGTTGCGAGCCGGTGCTCACTCCTCCCGGCACTTGTGCGTTCACCTGCAAGGGGCTGACGTAATCGATGAACGCAGACTGGCCTCCGATGGTCACGGTGGTTCCCCCGAGCGTGGTCGGTCCGTTCACGCCGTTGAAATCGCTGCTGGCCCAGGTTTGCGTAGCCGCGGCGAGATTCGTTCCGTAGATTTCGATCCAGGAACCGGGCGCGAAGGTCGGAAATTCTCCAAACGAACTGGCGCTGACCGCAGCCTGGACGGCTGGCAGCGCGGCTTGCAGCGTGAAGTGCAAGGCAAAGATGAACTCGTTCGCGGTGCTTGGGTCGACGCCGCCGTTCGAGACGAGGCTGTAGGGTTGTACGTATATCTGCTGCCAGTTTGTTTGGGTTCCGGCAGGCAGCGCTCCATTGCCCATGTTGTAGTAGGTTGGGCCCGTCAGGATCGGGTTGGTCAACGACGCGCAACAGATGCTGCCGATGCCGTTGGTCAGCGGGCTCACCGGCGCGTCGTTTACCAACCACTGGTCGACGACGCCATCGTTATAAACTGGCCAATTGAGGGTGAAGGCGATGGTTATGCTCCAGTACGCGTCGATGTTGCCAGCCAGCGGCCCGCCATTGGTGGTTTTCAAATAGAATACGTCCCACTCGCCGGTCGTACCAGTCGGCGTCTGCACCTGCCAGATCTCCGCCGCCCCGTTATCGACTAGCACGGGCGTCGAGCTGAAGGTAGTGTTTGTGGTGAAGGTGCCCGGCGCGTTGGTGCTGGCCCATGTCAGGCTTGAACCGATGGAGACGATGGGTAGCGTAGGGTTCGTGCTAGCGGTGGTATCCGGCTTGCCCTGCGCCGGCGCGAGGGCGTTGCCATTAGCCAACCTCGAATGTATCGCCGCCGTTTGTGCGGAGATCGCCTGCGTGCCGGCAAGCGCCAATAACCCGGCCAGCCACCATGAAGAGAATGTCCGATTCATTCTCCAAGTATACGACTGAAAGACAGACCCGGAGGCCTGTCCTACCAGGGTCAGTATCCGTTGTCTTCCGGCAAACTCGGCGGGATCTGAAACAGTCCCTGGGGAATGCCTGGCGGCAGGAACGTGTTAGGGTCCGGCGCAGTCAGGCCGCCGGAAGTGAAGAAACCCGCCACCTGTTGCTGGGCCGCCAGGCCGATCAGTATGGCATCCGGACTCGGGAATGTCACCGTGCTGCCCGAAATGCCGATGAACAGCGCCAGGAAAGCGTGCGGGTCCTGCGGCAGGGGCAGGCCGTCCGCCAGCGCGATATCGTGCCGGTATTCCCAAGTCGCCGGGTGGTTGGCAGCCTTGATCAGCCGCGTGGTGGCCATGTTCGGCATGGTCAGGTCCAGGCGCGCCAACTGGAACAGGATGCGCTTGAACGGCACGCCGGGCAGCATCGAATCCGCCATGTGCGGCGCAAAATACACAGCATCGCCCGGCGACTCCAGCCATTCGTAGTGCTCGAACGCATTCTGAATCTGGATCGCGCCGGGCACCTCGTTGACGAACACCGGCTGATACGGGAACACATAGTTGTCGTTGAAATCCGTCCCTTCGTTCAGCAGCGACGGCGTGCGCTCGGCCAATATGGCTGCCGCCAATGAATGATACGATTCGCTCCAGCGTACGATATCCAAAACCGAACCGCCGCCCACGTTCAACACCGAGGCCGACACGTTCGGCTCCATGGCCGAGAAGATGGCGCCATACATCGATCCCAGCGATTCGCCGACATAGTAGATCTTTCCGGCGTCCAGATCGGGCAGCCCATCGCCGTTCAGATCGATGCCGCCCTGGATCGTGCGCACCAACTCGCCGAGATCCAGCGCCGTTTGGCGCAAGCAGTCGCGCAATGCCACCTGTGCGGGGTTCGCCGCCAGGCAGCCTTCATACGCACCAATCTGCCCGTCGCCGTTCAGATCCACGCCGCGGCCGCCCGCGCTGATGGCGGTCACGTTGCCTGAAGTGTCCGTGATAATAACCTGGCTCTGCGGCCCGAACCCATGCCCCACCGCGTTGATCGCGATGGTGGCGAAACCGGCTTGCGCCAGCGCGGGCGCCACCGCTGTCGGTCCGCCCCACTGGCTATCGCCGAAGCCATGCCCGAAAATCACGACCGGATATCCCCCGGCGGGCCGCGGCGTTGACGGAAAGAATACGTGGTAGGAAAGCACATTGATCGAACCGGGCAGCGAAACGGCCTGCCCCGTCGGCGTCCACGGGATCACTTCTTGGTCGTTGAGGAAGTTCGGCGAGGCGAACGATCCGAACCCGATCGCGCCGATGCCCTGAATCAGCGGATTCGTGACAGGCAGCGGCAGGTCTACAAACTGCGCGGGATTCACGCCCACCTGCTCATGCAGCACCAGGGACGCGATGTTGGAATATTGAATCGGCGTGGGAGGCTGCAAAGGCGCCGGAGGCGGCGCCACGTTGGCCAGTTGCGCGTAAGCCTGCTCC
>DATNMW010000302.1:0-6080 GCA_035602155.1 Bryobacteraceae bacterium
GCCCGCTTCGCGCTGCTGCCCGAGGGCGCCGGCGCGGCCGATCTGGCGCGGGAATTGCGCGCCTCGGTGGAGGGTCGCGCGGCGGAACTGGCGGCCCGATCGCCGGAGTTCTATGCCGGGATCGTCACGCGGGTCGACGGGGCGCGGGTCACGCGCCTGGAAATGCTGCAGTTTGTTAAGGAGCACGAGCTCACCCACAGGGCTCAGCTTTTCCTGTATATGCGGATGAAGGGAATCGTGCCCGCCACTACCCGCCGCCGGCTGGCGAAGCAGGCCGCTCGCTGACCCCCAAACGCTGTACAATACAGTTGCAAGCGTGGCGCACTTTCGTTAGATGTAATTGTTAAGGTGTCCGGGAGGATTTCTTGCCATGGTTACATGCCCGGTATGCGACGGGGCCATTGATGTCGATGAAGAAGATGTGGACGAAGGCGACTCCATCAGTTGCGACGAGTGTGGCGCGGACCTAAAGGTAATCGGGACCGACCCTCTTGAACTGGAGTCCGCCGAAGATTTGGAGGAGGAAGAAGACGAGGACTTCGTGGAAGCGGACGAGGAAGAATCCGAAGAGGACTGGAAGTAAAACGATGTTACGAAATCTGGGTTACTCCGCGATCCGCCGACTTCTCGCGGCGATGGCGGCTTGCACTCTGCTGCTTTCGGCCGGCGTGTGGCCGAATAAGAAGGATGAAAACGCCAACATCCGCTCGGTGCAGGGCGTCGTGAGCGACGCGCAAGGCGCGGCGCTGAACGGGGCGGTGGTGCAGTTGAAGAACACGAAAACGCTACAGATCCGGTCGTTCATTACGCGGGACAACGGCGCTTACTACTTTCACGGGCTCAACACCGATGTGGATTACGAGCTCAGAGCCGACTTCGACGGCGCGTCCAGCAAAACCCGGACCCTCAGCTCGTTCGACACGCGCAAAGAACCCGTCGTGAACCTTAAACTGGAGTCGAAGTAGGACTGGCCTCCGGCCTGGCCGAAGGACTGCCCCACTCTTGTTTAGAAGCTGGACGCCGCGCGGCGCACCATCTCCCAGGCCCGCATCACGTGCGTGCGCGTGGTACCCATATTCCCGATCGCCAGATGCAGCGTGTACTTGCCGTGCAACACGGTGTGCGAGAGGAAGAATTCTCCGGAAGCGTTCACGGTTTCCAGCAGGCGGCGATTTTCGTCGTCAGGGCCCTTATAGCGGAAGCACACCACCGATAATGGCGCGGGCGCGGCCCGTTCGAAATGCGGATCGGCATCCACCGCGGCGGCCAACTCGTGCGCCCAGGCGATCTGGTTGCGGATCAGATCGGCTAGTTTTTCGCGGCCGAAATAGCGCATTACAAACCAGAGCTTCAGCGCGCGGAAGCGGCGGCCCAGCGGCACGCCGTAATCCATGTAGTTCACCGCGCGCCCGTCCTGCCCGGTGCGCAGATACTCGGGCACCAGCGAGAAGGCGCGGCGCAGAATATCGGGCCGGCGGGTGTAGAACGCGCTCAGGTCGAAGGGCGTGAAGAACCACTTATGCGGGTTCACTACCAGCGAATCCGCGCGCTCCGCGCCGTTCAGAATATGGCGGAACTCGGGTACGATAGCCGCAGATCCGGCGTACGCAGCATCCACATGCAGCCACAGGCAGTGGCGCTCGGCAACATCCGCGATGGCAGGCACGGGGTCGATGCTGGTGGTGGAAGTGGTTCCCACTGTGGCTACCACGCAGAAGGGGCGTAAGCCGGCCGCGATATCGGCTTCCACCGCGGCGGCCAGCGCATCGGGACGCATGCGAAATTCGTCGTCCACCGCAATCTTGCGCACGTACTGCTGTCCGATACCAATAACGATGGCGCCCTTCTCGATGGAGGAATGCGCCTGTTCGGAACAATACAGCGTCAGCCCGCGTGAAGCGCCCAGCGTTCGCGCTTCGGGATCGGCCATTTCGCGGGCGGCCGCGATGGCGTGCATGCTGCTGGTCGAAGCAGTGTCGTAGATAATGCCGAACCATCCGCCAGGCAGCCCCATCCACTGCCGCAGCCAGTCGAGCGCCACCTGCTCCAGCTCGGTGGCGGCCGGGGAGGTCTTCCACAACATGGCGTTGGCATTCAGCGAAGCCGCGAGCAACTCCGCGATAATGCCCGGCCCCGGCGCGGTGTTGGCAAAGTACGCCATGAAGCCGGGGTGGTTCCAGTGCGTGATGGCGGGCACGATCAGGCGCTGGAAATCCTCCAGCAGGCGGTCCATCGGTTCGCCCTGCTCCGGGCCGGATGCCGGCAGCGCATCGACAAGCTGGCCCGGCTCGATTCTAGGCAGCACAGGATAGGCTTCCGGTTGCGAGAGATAATCGGCAATCCAATCGACGGACTCGTGCGCGAAGCGGCGAAACTCTTCGGGAGACATTTCCATATTGGATCATTTTGCGGGGGCGGGCGCGCGGGAATTGCCGGCGCTCCCATACAATGAAAAGCGGGCGTCAAGGGATGGCCGCTGGACCCGCATTGAACAACGCTGTGTCTCCGCCGCTCGAATCGATGCGCGCGGAATTGCTGACCATCCGCCGCTCCACCGTATTCGGATCCGCGCCGCGCCTGCAAAAGCTGCTGGGATACCTGGTGGAGGAGAGCCTGGCCGGCAATCCGTTGAAGGAATCCATCGTGGGTGTGGCGGTCTTCGGCCGCGATCCCGGCTACGACCCCAAGCAGGACTCCGTGGTCCGCTCGGAGGTGCGGCGTCTGCGCGCCAAGTTGATCGAGTATTACGCCAGCGAGGGCGCCGGAGATAAGATCGTCATCGACTTGCCGAAGGGTTCGTATGTGCCGGCCTGCCGCTTCCGGGAGACGGCCGTACTGCCAGCCCCACCGGCGCTCCCGCGGCGCGCCCGTACCATGCGCCTGTCGGGTGGCGTCGCCGCGTCCGTGGTGTTGGTGTTGGTGGCCGTCATTCTGGCCGGCTATGAACTGCGCGCACCCGGTGTCCCCACAGCCGCCGTGGCCCGGCGCAGCGTGGCGGTTCTGAATTTCCGCAACCTCACGGGCCGCCCGGAAGCCGGCTGGCTGGCCAGCGCCATTCCCGAAATGATCAGCGCCGACCTGGCGGACGGGCAACAAATCCGCACCATTCCCGGCGAGAATGTTTCGCGCATGGAAACCGAACTGGCGTTGCAGCCGGCGGCGTCGCCTTCGCGCGAGACGCTCTCCGCGATCCGGCGGAACCTGGGCGCGGATATCGTGGTCTCGGGGGCGTACGCGGCCCTGGGGGCGGGAACAGACAGCCGTGTGCGGGTGGATATCTGGGCCGAGGACGCACGCAGCGGCGAGGTGATCGCCGCGGTGTCCGAGAGCGGAACCGAACCGGAAATCCTGGATCTAATGTTCCGCGCGGGCGCCCGCCTTCGCGGCGGCCTACGCCTGGAAACGACGCCTGCCTCGGAATTGGCCGTGCGCGACGCATCGCCACGAGATCCGGAGGCCGCCCGCGCGTATGCGGACGCGTTGGCGCACATGCGCCGCGGAGATTTCCTGCAGGGCCGCGATCTGCTGCGTCAGTGCATTCAAATCGAAGCGGGCTTCGCACCGGCGCATGCGGCGCTGTCGTCCGCCGAGGCGAAGCTGGGCTACGAAGGACTGGCGCGCGAGGAAGCCCGGCGGGCATACGATCTGGCGCCCGGCATCCGGAACCAGGATGCCAAACTGGCCATCGAAGCTCAATATCGCGAGGTCAATCACGAACCGGGCCAGGCAGCCCAAGTGTATGCGCGTCTGTTCGCGGAGCATCCCGACGATATCGAGTACGGTCTGCACCTGGCTGCCGCGCAAGCCGCGGATGACAAGGTGCAGGACGCTTTGCGCACGGTGGAAGCGTTGCGCAGACTGCCGGCGGCGGAGGCCGCCGACCCCCGCATCGACATGGAAGCGGCGCGGGCGCTGGCGGCGCGTTCCGATTATCGCCGGAGCGCCGAACTGGCAGCCGCGGCGGCCCACAAGGCTGCCGCCGCCAATGCAAAGCTTCTCTATGCGCGCGCGGTGTCGTTCGAAAGCGGTCTGCTCTGGAATCTGGGGGACGGGCGCTGGCGGGGTCTATCGGAGGAAGCCCGCAAAATCTGCGGGCAGTTTCAGGACAAAGCTTGCGTCGCCGCCGTTCTGCGGCGTTTCGGCAATGTCAGCCTCGGCGCGCTGGACTTGCAAAGCGCGGATCGCTATTACGGCGCAGCGCTGGCCATCGCACGCGAAATCGGATCGGTGGCCGAGGAATCCAACGTGTTGAACGGCATGGCCCTGTCGGCGAACTGCCGGGGCGATCTGAACCAAGCGGCGGCCATTCTGAGGCAAATGGTGGCGCTCAGCCGGCAGACCCGGGATCAGGGCCGCGAACAGCAGGGCCTGTCCAACCTGGGCGACGTGCTGTTAGCCATGGGCCAGGTGGATGCCGCCAGAGAGAATATTGAACCCGCGGTAAAGATCGCGCGCGCCTTGGGCGCGCACGAAGCCATGGCGGACGACCTCGCCAGCCTAGCCGATGTCTACCGCATTCAGGGTAATCTGGCGCGTGCGCTGGAGGCGTGCGAACAGGCATGGGCGAATGCCAGGGAGACGGGCACGGTCAACAGCCAGGTGGCGGTGCTTTCACGCAAGGCCAGCATCCTGCTAGCCGAGGACGACCAGGCGGGCGCGCGGGCAGCCCTGCGGCAATACGATCGCCTTCGCACCGCCAGTGTCGATGTTTCCGCCTGGAGGGATTGGCTCCTGCCGGCTGCCATCGAACTGGCGGCGGATCGGCCGGCCGAAGCGGCCGCCCTTGCGCAGGACGCCATAAGGGACACTGCCGACCACCGGCTGCCCTGGGAGCAGGCGCGCGCCGAAGCGTTGCTGGCAGAGTCGCTTCTGGCCCAAGGGGAGTTGGCGAAAGCCCGCGCGTCAGCGGCACAGGCGCGGGATCTGGTCCGCTCCAGCCAGCAACGCCTGGCGCGCCTGGAGGTGGGCATCTCGTATGCTCGCGTTACAGGCCAGGCGGACGAACTACCAGCCATCGTTTCCGAAGCCCGTTCCATGCACGCGTTTGAACTGGAACTGAAGGGGCGCCTGGCGGAGGCCCAGCTTTCGCGCGATGGCGCACAACTGGCCGCCCTGCGGATTGAGGCCGCCACGCACGGCTTCCGTTATTTGGCGCGCCGCTGCGATGAGGCCAGCGCCGGCGTATCGCACTGAATCTGCTGGGGTGCACCACCCTCGCTCACCCAAAAATGATTGCGGTAAGGCGACGCAACGCCTATAGTTCGGAGAGAGAGAAGAAGATCTACAGTGAGGATAACGATGCAAGAGTTACGCTGGTTGAAGAGTCTCGGAATACGCATTGTGCTGTACGCAGGGGCGGCGATGGCCTTGTCTGCCCAGACATTTACGACCTTGGAGAGCTTCGACGGGACGAACGGAGCCGGCCCGGCGTGGGGTGCGCTCCTCCAGGGCCTGAATGGAAGCCTGTACGGAACCACGCTTCTGGGCGGCGCCAGCGGCGACGGCACGGTCTTTACAATCAGCCGGGCAGACGCGTTTGCGTCGCTAACCGGCAACCTTGATGGCGGCATCCAACCAGTGTCCGGGCTGGTTCTGGCGCCGAGTGGGGAATTCTACGGTACCACGTACTCCGGCGGTCCGCACGGCGCGGGCGAAGTCTTCAAGCTGTCCGCCAGCGGCGCCGCAACTGCGCTCTACGGTTTTTGTCCATCCCCGCAGACTAACTGCCTCGATGGCGAGAATCCAGTTGGAGGGCTGGTCCTGGCAACCAACGGGGATCTTTATGGGACCACCACGTTTGGCGGGGCCAACGATGGCGGCACGGTGTTCAAGGTCACTCAAGCCGGCACATATGCCACACTGTACAGCTTTTGCAGCCAGGCGAACTGCACCGATGGCGAACAGCCGGAGGGCGGCCTCATGCAGGCCACCAACGGGAGAATCTATGGGACAACGAATATCGGCGGAACAGAACAAGGCGGTACGATATTCGAAATCACGCCGAGTGGCGCCCTAGGAACCGTCCATGAGTTTTGCAGCCAGACGAACTGCGCCGACGGTACCACCCCTATCGGCGGGCT
>DATNMW010000303.1:0-21160 GCA_035602155.1 Bryobacteraceae bacterium
AGTTGCGCTGTTGCGGGATTCGAGCAATAGGCAGTATCCCAGCCAGCCTTGGACCGCGGCGTCGTCGGGGTTGGCGCCCGCCAAGTCTTCCAGGACTGAGCCAAGGCCGCTCCGACCGCAAGCAGCAGAATAAGTGCGCGCGCCATTTGTGAGCCCCTCCGCCAGTATCTTATCGCCCCCCGATAGGATACCCCTGCCATAAATACTCCAGCGCCTCGGGCAGTGTTTGTTGCTTTACGGCGCGGTCGGTGTGCCCGGCGTTCTGCGCAAATACGAACTGATAGTGATAGCCCTTGGCGGCCAGCACCTTGGCCATGTGCTCGTTGGCCACCACCCAGTCGTGCATGTTGTCCCGCATGATATTCGGATAGAAAAGGTCTCTGTCGCCGACTTCCATCCAGATGCGCAGCGGCTTGGCAGGGCTGTTTGGGATCAGGTGTTCATGGAACTCCCATGCGCCGTGGGGGGTCTCCGGGTTCGAGGGCCACTGTTGGTTCACGTAGGTGCCGGAGTAGGTGAGAACGCGGTGGTAAAGGTCCGGGCGATACCACGCCATGATCAAGGCGCACGAGCCGCCGGAACTGCCCCCCATCGTCGCCCGGCCCTCCGGATCCTTGGTCAGTTTCACGTTGTATTGCTTCTCCACCAGGGGCAGCACTTCTTTCTCCACGAACTCCGCGTAGCGGCCCGACATCGTGTCGTATTCAAGGCCGCGCTCGCTTCCCTGGGCGTCGCCGCTTCCATTGCCGATCGAGATGGCAATCATCGCCGGCACGCGGTGCCCGGCGATCAGGTTATCCAGGGCCGTGAACAACGCCCGGTCGGGTCCGTCCGCCCCGACGATGAACGGCGCGGCCGTGCCGGGAACGTATTGCCTCGGGACATACACAGCCACTCGGCGCGTGTAGGGAGCGGGGTGGCTGGTGGTGACCAGCAGCTTGGCGGGGTCGCTGGGGTCCGCCTCGCCAAAGGTGTTCGGCTCGCGCGCGATGCCGGGATAAATCTTGCTCTCCGACGATTCCATGGTAAAGGTGAAGACCGCTCCCTGCGGCGCGCCTTCCTGCACGGTCGTCTCCGGCGCGGGGTTGTGCGTGGGACCCAGGATGAAGTTTCCATCGGAGTTCGCTGGAGCGTTGGCGCCGTCCGGTAAGGCTTTCGCCGTGACATAACCGGGCGTGTTGGGATCGCGGGTGGGCGGCGCGGGTCGCGCCGGGCGTGCGGGCGTGGCCGGCGCCTGCGCTATTGCCGCGCCCACGCCGCTCGTCAAACCGGCCAAACAAGCGATGCCTAAAATACGAAACATTAGAAACTCCCCCTTATCGAAAACCTGGAGGGCGGGCAATCCTGCCCGCAGCCGCCTTCCAGGCGGCCCCAGCTGAGCCGCCAAAATCTCAACACCGATCTTAACGCTGCGGCTTGGGGGACCATAGGTCTCAGTATAAGGCGTTGCACAGCCGACGTTGGCCGCGTACGATCCGCCCGCCCAGGGCGCTCTGGAGCCGGAGCGCCGGGGGACCATCATAGTGCGCTCGTCCAGCGCTAACCCGCGCGCCTTGACATGGTTCTGAGCGGGGAGGTAGCGAACGCCCGGCCCGAGTTCCGCGTCACGAATATTGAAACGCAGGCGGAGATTAGCCAGGTATACACGGTTCGCGAGCGATTGCTGGCCGTCCTGGCGTTGTTCTTCGCGGTGGTCGCGCTGATGCTTGCCGGTGTGGGATTGTACGGCGTACTGGATTATTCCGTTCAGCAACGACGGCGTGAAATCGGAATTCGCATGGCGATCGGGCGGTGCGGATCGATCCGGCGGCGATGCTGCGGGCGGAGTAAAATTGACGACGGGTAAACCGATGGACCGGATGAACGTGTCGATAACGGACTGTCCCGCGGGGGTCAAGAGCGGGCCCTACAACCATGCGAGCGAAGTCGTCCGGGAAGCGTTGCGGCGGATGGAGGATGAGGATGCCATAGCGCTACGGCTCGCCAAACCGCTGCCGAGGATATTCTTTCCGACCGGACAGGGCAGCAAATCGCCGCCATCCGCCAGCGTGTACGGGCAAGCATCGATTCGCTCGCAGCCGGCGGGTACGGGGAATATCAGGGGCGCGAAAGGGCTAAAGAGGTTAAGAGGTTGGCGGATGAGGTGAAGTCCAGAGGACGCAAGCGCCTCGCTCGGGAAGGCTCCGGCCCATGACTTGACATGAAGCCGTATCGTGTCTCGAACGACGCGGAACTCGACCTCGACGAGATCTTTCTCCACTGGCCCTCGGCCGGCTGGTTTGGCGGTTGCGGACCGGCTCATCAATAGCATCACCGATCGGTTCTGGCTGGTGGGCGAACACCCGGATGCCCGTAGGCCTTCGGATGAAATCGCGGCTGGCGTGAAGTGTTTTCCCGCCGGCAGGTACCTGATCTACTATCGCAAGACGCGCCGCGGAACAGAGATCCTGCACACTTTCCATGGCGCGCGAGATCGAAGACGGGCCTTCAATAATGGGGCGAATGACCAGTAGGCCGCCCCTTCGATCGTGCTTGAAGATAGTCACCCGAGGCTATCCGAGCGTTGCCTTTGGTTTCGAGTGTATAGATATAGGCCCATGCCTCGACAGACCGGCCGTCGTCCAGGATGACGGTTACGACTTGCCTCTCAAATTCATGCGGCAACGGATCGCCGGGGCCACATCCTTCGTAGGCGTCGAGAGACGACAACATAGAGGATGGATCATGCAAGCGATAGACCTCGCCGACGACCCGCGGTCCGTCGGCTGAGCTTACCGTCATCCCCGGATAGCCGGCTAATTGGAACAACATGCCATGCGTGCGCCCGATACCTACGAAGTGGGATGCGGCTGTCAGGCATTTCGACCACTCCGTTCCGGTAGCGGCGCGGAGCGTGCCATAAACGAAAAGATACGGCAATTCGATCATCGGAAACAGGCGATCGACTTGATCGTCCCTTCAATCTGGCCAAAACGTAGCCAGTCCAGCCGGATGCCTCGTCCTTCGTGTTCCAGTCACGGGCGATCTGCGTCGCGTACTCCTCGTTAGCCACCAGATAGAAATACGGCTGTTCCGGGAGGCGCGGAGGGAATCGACGAAAACCGGCAGCCTCGATTAGTTCGTACTCGCGTCGTCCGACTGGCCGATACAGGACCGTCAACTCCATAACCAAAGGATACTAAGTCCAAGTCGTTCACTTTCGGTCAACTCTCCTTTACCTTCTCTCCTCCAGGCGGCCTGTTTCCGGGTCCCAGACGAAGCGGCGCGCGTTAGAGGGTATGGCTTCCGCAGATCCGCCCGCGACATGCACGCGCGCAGCTGGCTGGCCTGAGTTCATCTCCACGCATTCCGGGAATCCATTGGAGAGGAAGTATGCGCCGTGCAATCTGTCGGGCAGACCGCTGACGAACACGGGGCGCGGATCGTTGGCCAGCTCTTGCCCCAGCGCGCGGCAAACGGCGATTGCGGCAGCCGGAGTGGTCCGCCACGGACGCATGTTGTGCTGCAGCGCCACCACGTTGAATGCGATCAGAGCCGTGGCCATCGCCCAAGTGAGCTTGCTCCGATCCAAGCGCTCCAGCAGGGCGGCCCAGAAGATCGCGAATCCGGCAAGCGGGAAATATAGAACGCGGGCGCCCGCAAAGTCGGGCTGAAACATCAAAAGGTGTTGAACCGGTATGGCGGCGGCCAACAGAAACGCGAGGCCCCCCAGCAGAGGCGCCCGCGAGTTGCGCGGTGCGGCCCCGCGCGCCGTAAAAGCAACCAGCATCGCCAGGAATCCGGCGGCGGCCGCGCGCAACCACCACTCCAGGGGCGCCGACCAGTTCACCGGGAAAAACAGGAAGGCCCATTGCCGGAGAAATAGCGCCTCCGAGCTATGCAGCGGGCGCGAATGCCAGACCGTGCTGACGCCCGTGTTGTCGGCATATCCGCCGATGCCGCCGAGCGCCCACCAGCGGTAGGCAAAGAGAAAGGCGCAAACCGAGCCGAGCGCCAGACTTGCCGCGATGGCGCGCCGCCATTGTGCACGGGGCAGGAAAGGCAGCAGCGCGATCGGAAGTAGCGGCAAACAGAATGCCGATTCCTTGGTGTAGACGGCCAACGCCGCGCCGACAGTCAGCGGAAGATAGAATAAACGGCGACCGGTGCGGCAATAGTCCAAGACAGCCAACAGTACGCACAAGGCGAAGAATGTGGCCAGCAGATCGAAGCGGGCGTCCGACCAGGAGACAGTTTCCGCGCGCGATCCGTGCAGGGCGAACAGTAGCGCAGCCAGTAGCGCCGGCGCCCGCCGCATTCCCAGCCGAGTGACAAGCAGATATACCAGGCAGGTGTTAGCGGCATGCGCGGCCAGGCTCCAAAGGTGCCAGCGAACCGGATTGGCGCCCGCCCATTGGTAGTCGAGCCAGTAAGAAATGAATCCGACCGGACGAAAGAAGATTCTATGCCCACTCAGTTCTGGCCGGAAAGCATCCACCAGGATCCGCCAGGTGGCGTGGGAGGTTTGCAGGATATGCCCGTAGTCGTCGTACACGAATGGCGACTTCAGGTTGGGCAAAAACGCTGCCGCCGTGACCGCTGCCAGCACGCCAAGATCCACCCATGCGGGCCTAAGGAGTCCGTTGGCGGCTGCCGGATTCCGCGCTGCGAGCAGAGCCAGCAGCACAAACGCGACAGCGGTGGCGGCTGCGGCGTTAACGGGAGAATTCACGGCGACAAGCGTGAAACGGAACGGCGCCGCTATCAGAAACCTGATAGCGAGCAAAACCGCCGCTACGGCCATTACGGAATAGAGTAAGAGGAAGAGGAATCTGAGCAGTTGTCTAGTTTAGCTCTAACGAATGCGTGCGGCACGCATGGTAAAATTTGAAGAGTTCCCCCTCGACATGGACTTTCTCAAGGGTCTCAACCCTCAACAACGTGAAGCCGTCGCCTGCACCGAAGGCCCTCTGCTGATTTTGGCCGGAGCGGGCAGCGGCAAAACGCGCGTGATCACGCACCGTATCGCCTACATCATCACGGCGCGGCATGTGCCTCCGTCCGCGATTTTGGCGGTGACTTTCACCAACAAAGCGGCGGCGGAGATGCGCGAACGCGTGGCGCGGCTGTTGAGCGATGTGGAACTTTCGTCCACGCCCAATCTCTCGACCTTCCATTCTTTCTGCGTGCGGCTGTTGCGGCGGGATGGCGAGCCGCTGGCGCAGATTCGCCCGGGCTTCACGCGCCGCTTCAGCATCTACGACGATGAAGATCAACTGGCGCTGATCAAGGCAGGCTTTCGCCATCTTGGCTTAGACGAGAAGTTCATGCAATACCGCGCGGCGCTGTCGCGCATCAGCCAGGCCAAGAATTCGAAGCAGACGCCGCAGGATTTTTATCGCGACGCGAAGGATCCGGCGGCGGGCAAGCTGGCGGTCATCTGGGACGAATACGAGAAGGCGCTACGCAGGGCCAACGCCTTGGATTTTGACGATCTGCTGCTGGAAACCGTGCGGCTGCTGTACCACGACGAAGCGACGCGCGCGCTGTATAACCGGCGCATCGGCTACATGATGATCGACGAATATCAGGACACCAACCGCAGCCAGTACGAACTGATGCGGCTGCTGTCGGAGGCGCACGGCAACGTCTGCGTAGTCGGCGACGAGGATCAATCCATCTATAGCTGGCGGGGCGCGGATATCAAGAATATTCTGGATTTCGAGCACGATTTTCCGAAGGCGCGCGCCATCCGGCTGGAGCAGAATTACCGGTCGACCAAGAACATTCTGGCGGCGGCCGGCGCGGTGGTCGCGAATAACAAGGCGCGCAAGGGCAAGACGCTGTGGACCGAGGCGGACCACGGCGAGACGCTGGGTTTGTACGGCGGGTGGGACGCGGAAAACGAAGGGATGTTCATCGCCAAGACCATCGAGCGTCTGCTGGCGGAGAATCCCTAGGATCGCGTGGCGGTGTTGTACCGGACCAATTCGCAATCGCGGCAGATCGAAGAGGCGCTGCGGCGGCATGGCCGGAAATATCTGGTGGTGGGTGGATTCAGTTTTTATCAGCGCGCCGAAATCAAGGATGCCGTAGCTTATCTGAAGCTGGCGGCGTCGAACCAGGATTCGGTGAGTCTGCTGCGCGCGATCAACACGCCGGCGCGCGGCATCGGCCGCACCACCGTGGATCAGGTGGAGGGGTTCGCGCGCGAACATGAATTGAGCTTGTGGGACGCCATATCGCGCATGATCGACCGGCAGCTATTTCCGGCGCGGGCGCAATCGGCGCTGGAGGCGTTCCGGAGCATGATTCAGGAGCTGTCGCTGCGGGTGATGAACGAGCCGCTACCGGACGCCATACGGTTCATGCTGGACCGCACCGGCTACGGCAAGATGCTGGAGCAGGAGGGCACGCCCGAATCGGAAGGCCGCCTGGAAAACCTTGGCGAGTTGGTGAACGCGGCCACGGAAGCCGCCGAGCGCGGCGAGACACTGGCCGATTTCCTGGACCATGCGGCCCTGGTGGCGGACGCCGACGCGGTGGACGAGCATGCGCAGGTGAGCCTGTTGACGCTGCACAACGCCAAGGGGCTGGAGTTTTCGATCGTGTTTTTGGCGGGCCTGGAAGAGGGGTTGTTCCCGCATCAGCGATCCATGGCTTCGGTGGCGGCGCTGGAGGAAGAGCGGCGCTTATGCTACGTGGGAATGACGCGTGCGCAGAAACGGCTTTACCTGACGTGGGCCAAATACCGGCGGCGGTTTGGCGGCGGGGAACAGGAGCGCATGGTGCCGTCGCGGTTTTTGAGTGAAGCGCCGGCGGAACTGATCGTCAATCTGGGCGAAGACGATAGCGTGCCGCAAGTGGATCTGCACGCGGAGCGCTACCAGGTGCGGCAGAGCGCGCAACGCAATACCTTCAACGGAAAGACTTATAATTCACTGGAGAACATTTCGCAGTTTTTCTCGGAGCGCGGGGTGGCGTTTCCGGCGCAGAAGCCGGGCTTGACGCAGCGTCCACCGGCGCCAGTGAGCCCGCCGGCCCGGCCTGCCGCGCCCCCAGCAGTGCGCAAGTCCGCGCGCACCGGCATGACGGTGGAGCATCCGAAGTACGGCACCGGAACGGTGGTGCGGCGCGAGGGCGAGGGCGAGGACGCCAAAATTACAGTCAGCTTTCCGCGGTACGGGCTGAAGAAGCTCGTGGAAAAGTATGCGGGGCTGAAGAGAGGTCAATAGATGAATACAACGACAATCGGTGATAGAGTTGAACGGAAGAAGCTGAAGAGGGCGGCGCGCAAGAAAGCGGCGCCCAAGGCTAAGCGCGCGGCGGGCGTGGCGCGCGGCTCGATGAAGAAGAAAGTCAAGAAGATGGTGCAAGGTCAGCGTAAACGCTAATTTCGGGACAGGCCGTTGAGCCAACTATTCCGCACCAAGAGCATCGACGCTCTGATTAAGGCTTCCGAGGAGCCGGATAAACGTCTGCGCAAGACCTTGGGCCCTTGGAGCCTTACGGCGTTCGGCGTGGGCGCGGTCATCGGCTCGGGCATCTTCATTCTGACCGGGACGGCGGCCGCGGGCGAAACCCTGCGCAACACGTCGATTCTGCACGCCACCGTTCTGGATCTGCTCATGCATGGACCGCACGCTTTGTCCATGCTAGGGCGGCCGGGCGCGGGACCGGGCATTTCGCTGTCGTTCCTGCTGACCGCAATTTGCTGCGGCTTCGCGGCGCTGTGTTACGCGGAACTGGCCTCCATGATCCCCATTGCGGGCAGCGCGTACACTTACGCCTACGCTACGCTGGGCGAGATCATCGCCTGGATTATCGGATGGGACCTGATTCTGGAGTACGCCGTCTCCAACATGGCGGTGGCGGTGGGCTTCTCCGCTTATTTCAACGACATATTGGATGGCATCTTCGGCTGGCATCTGCCCGATAAGATCTCAGGACCAATCCTTGCCGGGGGACAGTTGACCGGCTCCTGGTTCAACTTGCCGGCGCTGCTGATCCTGATCGTCCTGACATATATCCTGGTGCGCGGCGTGCGCGAGAGCGCCAGCACCAACAACGTCATGGTGCTGGTGAAGATCGCAGCCATTCTGATTTTTGTGTTTGGCGCGGCGCACTCCGTGAAGACCGATAACTGGCATCCATTTTTGCCCAACGGATTCCCCGGTGTTCTGACGGGCGCGGCGATTGTGTTCTTCACTTACATCGGATTCGATTCGGTATCCACCGCGGCGGAAGAGTGCAAGAAACCGCAGCGGGATCTGCCCCTCGGAATCATCGCGACGCTGATCATTTGCGCCGTACTCTATATCTCCGTTTCGCTGGTACTGACCGGCATTGCGAGTTACAAGACGCTGAACAACGCCGCGCCCGTGGCGAACGCGCTGAAGGCGCTGGGCTTCAATCGCATTCGCGGATGGGTGAGCGTGGGCGCCATCGTGGGCATGCTTTCCTCGCTGCTGGTGTTTCAATACGGGCAGGCGCGCATCTGGTTCGCCATGTCGCGCGATGGTCTGCTGCCGGGCGCTTTCTCCAAGGTGCACCCGCGCTTCAAGACGCCGCACATCAGCACCTGGATCGCCGGCCTTGCGGTCGGCATTCCGGCGGGCGTCTGGGACATCGGCACCTTCGCGGACCTGGCCAATATCGGGACGCTGTTCGCGTTCATCGTGGTGTCGGCCGGTGTGATCGTGCTGCGCCGCCAGCAGCCGGACCGTCCGCGCGGCTTCCGCGTACCGGGATCGCCGTACCTGCCGGCGCTGTCGATCGCCTCCTGCCTGGTGCTGATGATGGCGCTGCCGCTGGAAACCTGGCTGCGGTTCGTGGTCTGGCTGGTGATTGGATTCGCCATCTACTTCCCGTTTGGGCGGAAGCATAGCAAGCTGCGGCAGGAGGCGGCGGTGTCGGGATGACTCCAGGTCAAATTGAGGTCAGTCACAAAGATCCGGACGAGTTTCGCAGGAGAAACCCGATCAGGCAACTGGCACTCTTCGGGTCGGTGCTGACGGAGCGCTTTTCGGATTCGAGCGACGTGGATGTGTTGGTCGAGTTCCAGCCGGGCGCTCGCGTAGGCTACCTTCGGATGGCGGCGATGGAGCGCGAGCTTTCGGGGCTTTTTGGAGGGCGCACGGTCGATCTGCAACACCGGGCGAACTGAGTTTGTACTTCCGCGACGAAGTTCTGCGCACAGCCTCGGTTCAGTATGCCGCCACGTGATCTGATTCGCTTGCGCCACATGCTGGAGGCCAGCCGGGAGGCAGCCGCCCTGGCGCGTGGCAAGGATCGGGAGAGCCTCAAGGGCGATCGCGTTCCTGATGCTTGCTGCGATGAGGTGTATCGAGATCATCGGTGAAGCCGCCTCGAAGGTCGGCCCTGAGAGTACCCCAAAATTCCGTGGGCGGACATCGTTGGGATGCGTAACCGTCATCCACGCCTACTTCGGCGCAGCTTGATTGTCCTTCAAAACGGGACGGGGGAAACGCACTGCGACTAACTATTCCGCACATTCCGCACCAAGAGCATCGAGTTGGCGGCGATTCGGTTGTGGACCGGCAGGTTCTCGGCCTCGATCTCGAGCGCCAGTCTCCCGATCGGACAGTTATATTGGCACGCGATGCGTGGAGTTTCTCGCGGTAGCCCTGTAGCCTGCAAACGCAGGCCGCAGGACGGCCGGCTCCAGGCGGTTCAAATATTCGTCCAACACGGCCAGCAGCAGGACCTCTTTGCTGGGCAAAATGTGGTAAAAGCTGCCGCTATCCCGCCCCACCCGGCTAACCCATTATTGTGTCGCGGGATAACGCACCACGCTGAAGTTGCGCAGCGTTACCGTATCGGTGGTGGTGGCGGCCATTTGCCCTTGGAAGGCCAGCACTATGGTGTACGACAGGGAGTCGTATGCGTTCAACACGCCCGCGGCGAGGCCCAGCACCGTGCCCCAACTCTGCACCGACAACTGGCAGGCGGACGTGTTGGCCCCGGCTTCGGCCCACCCCGAAACAAACGTGTCGCTTACGGCTCCATTGCGCTGCGCAAGCAGCGTACTCCCCCAATCGACCGCGAAGGTGAAGCCGGTGAGTGTGCCTTCATGCGAATAGTCGAAGCCGATCTTGACCCGGTCGCCCGGTTGGATTGTGCCCGCCGGAATCGTGCATGTGGCCAGACTCGAAAGCGTCGTCGAAGATGTGGCGGAACCCACGCCCGAGCACAGGATTTGAGGCGCCGTCGGCCCCTGCGTCGTGCCTGACGGAGTCACGCGGTAAGACGCCAGCAGCGTATCGCCGTTCTGGGGAGTGGAAACGGCCAGGAACTGAATGGTATTGCCCGAGAGAGTGTAGTCCTGCCCCGCCTTCTGCAGCACACCGTTCCGGTATAGATACAGACTGGAGGTGGGCACGGGAACCATGCTCAGCGTATAGAACACGTTGACGCCGTTCACTAGGCCGGCGGGCACTTCCGCATCCGTGAAGTTCGGCCCGGCGCCGCCGGAACCGCTGCTGCCGCAAGGTCCGGACGAACCGTCCACGTGTACGCAGTCGGAGACACTGCCCGTGACGGCCTCCAGCGCCCCAGTCGAATCGATCATGGCCGCGTACCCGGCGGTATATGCGGGTCCCGACACGGGGCGCACGGCAAGATCCGCCAACAACCCGATGACTCCCGATTCCGGTATGGGGGTAGTTCCGGTGGTCAGCGGCGATGGGGCCGCGCCTCCCGTACCCTGCGACATCACCACGGCTTGGACCCGTAGCGGCACGGTGCTCGGCGGAACCGCCCAGGTCTCCGTGAACTGGTCGTTGCCGGCGCTGGTGAAAGTGGCCGTATAGTATCCCGCGGGCGCAGCGTTGGTGGTGGGAACAAGCTGCACCATCAGATTGCCGCCGGTAATATTCACGGTTACCGATTGCGTGGCTATCTGGGACGTGTCGCCGGCCACGAATGGTGTCCACCTGATGACGACGAATCCGTTGTAAGGAGTGCCGTTGGCATTATAGATAACGTCCTGGATCGTGGTCAGGACCGGCCCGGCCAGCAGCGGAACCGCCGCACAGACCGCCATTGCGGCGACTACAGATTTCCGGATAGACATTTTTTTGCCTCGTTCAAAAAGAAACCCCGGGCTCACGAACGAGCCCGGGGGGAGCAATCGCACTGAAATCAACGCAAACGCAAACACCTAACGCCTATAGGTTAACCCCAAGACCTCGCGCGGAAGCTCCATCAACTACGCGCTCTCCGCGCTAAGTTATAACCAACGCTGGCTTTGCGAAGATGGCGTGGTATTCTCTCGACCTGTGACCGGCGGATACCCGCAGCACCGGGAGGCCTTCATCCGACTACAATCGGATCGTGGGCAAACGACGAATCTTGGTGACGGGCGGCGCGGGATATATCGGCGCGCACACGGTCCGGCTGCTGCGCCGGCGCGGATATGCGGTAACCGTAGTGGACGATCTGTCGCGCGGATACGGCCACAACGTGGATCCTGGCGACGCGTTCCACCAATTGCGCCTGCAGCAGGCCGATGAAATGGCCCAGGCGCTGGCGGGCCACGACGCGGTGATTCACTTCGCGGCTTATATCTCGGTGGGCGAATCGATGCGCATGCCGGAGATGTACTTCGAGAACAACGTGGCCGGCTCGCTGTCCCTGCTCACAGCCATGCTGCGGGCGGGTGTGAAGCATCTGGTATTTTCTTCGACGGCGGCGGTCTATGGCATACCGCACGCCTCGCCGATTTTGGAGAGCTTTCCGATCGCGCCTGTGAATCCGTATGGCGTATCGAAGGTGATGGTGGAAAGCATGTTGCAGTGGTTCGATTCGATCCACGGCTTGCGCAGCGTGTGTTTGCGCTACTTTAACGCTTGCGGAGCGGACCCGGAGGGCGGCCTCGGAGAGGAGCACGACCCGGAGACGCACCTGATCCCGCTGATGTTGCGGGCGGTGTCCACGGGCGAGCCGTTCACCGTGTTTGGCGACGATTACGACACGCCGGACGGCACCTGCATTCGCGATTATATCCACGTGACCGATCTGGCGGAGGCGCATATCCTGGCGCTGGAGGCGTTGTTGGCGGGCGGCGGCTCGGGCCAATTCAACGTGGGCACCGGCAAGGGGCATTCGGTGCTGGAGATGATGCGCAGCGTGGAGCAGGTGACCGGGCAGGAGGCGCCATACGTGGTGGGTGCGCGCCGGGAAGGCGATCCGCCGGCGTTGGTTGCGAATGCCGACAAGCTGCGGAGAGTATTCGGATGGACACCGCGGCATGCGGATGTGCGCGATATTGTTTCGACCGCGTGGAGGTTCGAGGCCCAGCGGAAACCCCGCACTCCACTATAATGGCCGCATGAAGTTACTGTTGGCCTTTCTGCTCGTGTCCATGGCCTGCGCACAAACATCTTACGATTTGCTGCTGAAAGGGGGCCACGTCATTGACGGCAAGAACAAGATCGACGGCGTGCTGGATGTGGCTATCGCGGGTGGCAAGATTGCGGCCGTCGCCGCCGATATTCCAGTCGCCAAAGCCGGCAAGGTGGTAGATGTCTCCGGACTGTACGTGGTGCCGGGCCTCATCGACATGCACGTGCACGTTTACGCCGGCACCGGACAGCGCGGCGCGTATAACGGCGACAACAGCGTCTATCCGGATGGTTTCACTTTCCGCTCGGGCGTAACTACGGTGGCGGATGCGGGCAGTTCCGGCTGGCGCAATTTCCCGGATTTCAAAGACCGCGTGATCGATCGCGCGAAGACCCGCGTGCTGGCATTCCTGAACATCGTGGGAAAAGGCATGGCGGGCGCGCCGGAACAGGATCTGACGGAGATGGATTCCAAAGCCGCGGCCGAGATGGCGATACGCTACAAGGACACCATCGTGGGCATCAAGACGGCGCACTACGCGGGTCCCGAGTGGACGCCGGTGGAGCACGCCGTGGAGGCGGGAACCCTGGCCCACATCCCGGTGATGGTGGATTTCGGGACATTTCGTCCAGAGCGCCCGTTCCAGGATCTGGTGCTGAAGAAACTGCGCCCTGGGGACATCTACACGCACACGTATCTGGGCTGGGTACCGATCCTCGACGATGACGGACACTTGCTGCCGTACCTTTTGGAAGCCCGCCGCCGGGGAGTGATCTTCGACGTGGGGCATGGCGGCGGCAGCTTTCTGTTCCGGCAGGCGGTGCCGGCGATGCGGCAGGGGTTCGGGCCGGATTCGATTTCGACCGATCTGCACATCGGGAGCATGAACGCGGGGATGAAGGATATGCTCAACGTGATGTCGAAGTTCTTGAACATGGGCATGCCGCTGGAAGAAGTGATCCTGCGATCGACCTGGACGCCCGCGCGCGAAATCCGGCACGAAGAGCTCGGCAGCCTGTCGGTGGGCGCGGCGGCGGATGTGGCGGTGCTGCGCGTGGAGGAAGGGCATTTTGGATTTGTGGATACGTTTGGCGCGCGGCTGCGGGGGAACCGCAGGCTGGATTGCGAGTTGACGCTTCGCGATGGCCGCGTGGTGTGGGACCTGAATGGCATTACACGCGACGATTGGCAGAAGTTGGGCAAGTATCTGGCGCAGGGCGATGCCACATGGGACGGGACGCTGGCCGGAGAAGTGCGGAAGAGGAAGTAGGGTGGTTGTGGGGGAGTTTGCCGGATTTCTCCACTTGCGTGGTTTGACCGGGTGGCCTCTACGCTGGCAGTATGGTAAGCCGCAAGAGATGGACGCGTTTGTTTGCAGTGAACCGGAGGTGGAGGTCGATGCCGAAACCAGCCGCGTCCTTGAGCAGCGCATGAGAACCGCGGACGAACAGCGGCTGTCTTCCCCGGAAGCAGGTCGCCGGCGAATTCAACAATGGCCTTAAGGTCCGCTACCTCGAAGACGCGCTAGCCGGTTTGGAAGCCATTTTCGACTGCCCGAACGAGAAGCACCCAGAAACTACCGGGCGGTTTGCCAGCGGTCTTTTCGACTGACTCGACTTACTGCAAGCCTCGCCTATCTCGAGCGGTGAGAGAACCGCGGCTTCGTCTGCGTAACTGACCGCACGGCTGGCACCCGCGCCCAATACGATCCCGATCCTCGCTGCAATGTCTTCGGAGAAGAAGGGTGGCTGCTTCATCTTGTGACCTCAGGATACCGATTCCTCATCGAAAATACGACCTGTACAATTGTCGACCGCCGGAGCAGGAGCGGATGGGAACGGCGCGGAGGTTCCGCGCCAGGGCATCATTCTCGGAACTCTTGGCAAACGAATTCGAGGCTGGCCATTAGTGAACCACCTCAGCTTGAGAAACTTGAGAAACCATAACCTGCTGCCACCTTTCGGCGTCCGACTGGCGATTCTCGTCCGCCACGCTGTGGTACGCATTTTAGTTCATTCGCGGATGCGAGAAAGACCGCGATTAGCTCACCCATTTTCCTTTGAGCGTACTCGCACGCAGGAATACGACGTAGCCTTGAAGTTGCTGTTGCAAGGTTCAGCCAAGCTGGTCATGCGCGAGCCGACCGGCACCGTGGTCGCGAGGTGGCTGGATGTGGAACTGCCCAAGGTCCAAAACGTGCGGAACCCGCGGTTGGACCTTCTCGGCGAGACTGTGGACGGCGATCTGGTCCACGTGGAACTGCAAAGCGGCAATGACATGGCGATGCCCCTGCGCATGGCCGAATACAGCCTGGGCGTATTTCGGCTGTTCGGACGATTCCCGCGCCAAGTGGTGCTGTATGTGGGCGAATCGGAACTGCGCATGGCGAGCGAGCTGCGCGCTCCCGACGTGTTGTTCCAGTACCGGCTGATCGACATTCGCACCCTGGATGGGGACCGGCTGCTCGAAAGCGGAGAAGTCGGCGATAATGTGATTGCGATCCTGACCGGATTGCGCGACCATGAAGGTGCGGTGCGCAGGATTGTGGAGCGGATCGCGGGTCTGGCGGTGGCGGAGCGGGAGACCGCGCTTGCCCAGTTAATGATCCTGGCCGGTTTGCGGCACTTGTCGCAAGTGGTGGAGCGGGAGACAAGGAACATGCCGATTGATTTGGATATTCGGGATCAGGAGGTCTTAGGGCCTATGTTTATCGAAGCGGAACAGAAGGGCCGTCAGGAGGGCGAGTTGACCGTCCTTCGCCGGCAAATTCAGAAGCGCTTCGGGCCGCTGCCGGCTTGGGCCGGCGGCGCTGCCTGCCTCCCAGCTCGAAGACTTGAGTGAGCGCGTGCTGGATGCCAAGAATGTAGAGGAATTGCTGGGTTAAGTCCGCCGCGTCTCGCCACACACCGGGAGTCCTGGGCTATTTCTCCCCCTTCTCCGTCCCACCCGTAATAGGCCGCGGCTTCGGCCGCAACCGCGGATCCAATTCGTAAATCGCAGCCTTAGGTACGGCCGCAATATCCGTAAGCAACCGGATGAATCGCGCGTACTTATCCGGGTGCGGCTCCTCCGGCTTGTTTTCCTTCGGGCTTTTCATCGCGCGCAAGCGGTCGCGGCCTTTCGCGCTTGCACCGCCAGACGAATGCGGCGCAGCATGAACTGCGCGGTGGTTTGGGTGACGCCCAGCAACCGGTGCAGCTTGTACGAGCTGACCCGTTGCTCGCTGTTTGCCACCATCCAGATGGCAATCAGCCACTTGTCCAGGCCGATCGGCGAGTCCTCGAAGATTGTGCCGGCCTTAGGTGAAAATTGCTTCCGGCAGCTTCGGCACTTCCAGATGCGGCGGGTGGATATATAAAAGTGCCGCTCCCTGGAATGGCAATGCAGGCACTCGGCGCTTTCCCCCCAGCGAGCCGCTGCCAGCGCCCCCGTGGCGACATCCGCGTCGCCGTAGAAGCCGATCGCATCCAAAAGCGTCATCGGAATCGGATTGGGTGTGTCAACTGGACATGGGTGCATTTGGGGAACGCTCCTGCCGTCAATCTTGTCGAGTGTAGGCCATTTCCGGCCCTTGTGTCAAGTACATCATGCATTACAGCTAGAGATACAATACTAACCAACATACTGATTTATAGATAGTTGCATATGTCAAATAAAAATATCTGGATAGACCATCGGACTACTCGACTGTGCTGCGGGGCGGACCCCCTGGCCGGCCATCGCGCGTTATAATTGGACAGATGTATTTTGAACAGTTCTATCTCGGCTGTCTGGCCCACGCTTCATACATGGCCGGCTCCGAAGGCGTGGCCGCAGTCGTCGACCCGCAGCGCGATGTCGAAATCTACCTGGAGGCCGCCCGCCAAAACGGCCTGCGTATCGAACATGTAATCGAGACCCACCTGCATGCCGATTTCGTCTCCGGCCATCGCGAATTGGCCGCCCGCACCGGCGCGAAGATCTATGTGGGCGCGCGGGCTGGCGCGCAGTTCCCGCACGTGGGGGTCACACAGGGCGACGAGATTACCTTCGGCCAGTGCCGCATGCGATTTATCGAGACGCCCGGCCATACCCTGGAGAGCATCTGCGTCATAGTCACGGACCTGGATCGCTCACCGGAGCCTTTCGCAGTGCTTACCGGAGACACGTTGTTTATTGGCGACGTGGGCCGCCCGGACCTCTCGCCGGACCACACGCCACAGCAACTCGCCGGGTTGCTTTATGACAGCCTGCATCGCAAGCTATTGAGCCTGCCGGACGATGTTCGCGTCTACCCGGCCCACGGCGCCGGCTCCCTCTGCGGCCGCCAAATGAGCGACGAGCGCTCTTCCACCATCGGCGAGCAACGCGTCAAGAACTACGCGCTGCGAGCCGCCAGCCGCGAAGAATTCGTCCACCTGCTCACCGACGCGCTTCCCGAGCGGCCGGCCTACTTCGCGCGCGATGCCGAAATCAACCGCACCGGCGCAGCCGCTTTGGACCAGTTACCGCCCCTGCTGGAACTCGCGCCCGATCCGTTTCAGCGGCTATGGGAGGACGGCGCGATGGTGCTGGATACCCGGTCGGATACGCAATTCGCCGCGGGCCACATTTCCGGGTCGGTAAACATCCCTCTCTCCGGCCAGTTTGCGTCGTGGGCCGGCGCTCTGCTGGGGCTCGAAACGGATCTGTTGCTGGTGGCTGAGACTCCGGACCGCGCCGCGGAATCGCGCATCCGCCTCGCGCGCGTCGGCATCGAACGCATCGCCGGATATTTGGCGGGCGGCATCGAGGCGTGGCAATCCGCTAATCGGCCTATCGAGCAACTGCCCCACATCGCCGTGCAAGACCTCGACCGCCTTCGACGCGAGCCGGCCCCCCTGCAGATAGCCGATGTGCGGCGCGAAGCCGAATGGGATGAAGGGCATATTGAAGGCGCATTGCTGTTGCCGTTGAGCCAGATCGCCACCGGCGTCCGCCAGTTGGATCTCGGCCGGCCCGTCGCGGTCCACTGCAAAGGCGGCTATCGCAGCGCCATCGCCGCCAGCCTGCTGCGCCGCGCCGGATTCACCCATGTTGTGAATGTGACCGGCGGCTTCGACGCCTGGAAAGCCGCTGGGCTGCCTGTCGCAGAGGTCGCCGTCGCGTCGTGACCCTGTCGCATACTTCGGCCGCCGTCCTCACCCGGCCGCGCGGCGCCATTGCCGTAGCCTCCGTCCCGCTCGCCCAGCCTGGCGCCGGCGAAGTGCTCCTGAAGATGGAGGCTTGCGGGCTCTGCCATTCCGACCTGTTCGTGGCTTCCCTGGAAAAACTGCCGCTGGCGCCGCTCACCTTGGGGCACGAGGGTATCGGTCGCGTGGAGGCCCTTGGCGCGGCAGTTGCCCGCTTCTCCGTGGGCGATCGCGCCGGCATCACCTTCCTGGCCTCCACCTGTGGCGCTTGCGAATTATGCCTCACCGGTCGCGAGCGCTTCTGCGGCCGCCAACTCAATTTCGGTTACACCGTGCATGGCGCGCTGGCCGGCTACGCGGTGGTTCCCGCGTCCCTCCTGGTCCGCGTGCCGGATGCGCTCCCGGCCGCAGAGGCCGCCCCGTTATGCTGCGCCGGCTGGACTGCCTACGGCGCGCTGCGCGAAGCCGGGTTGCGGCCTGGTCAATCCGTGGCGCTATTCGGCATGGGCGGATTGGGCCACCTGGCCATACAATACGCGCGGCATCTGGGCTTGCGCGTGGCCGCCGTGGATGTCTCCGAAAGCAAGCTGGAAATGGCGCGCTCGCTGGGCGCGGATCTGGCGCTCGCGGCCGAGAATGCCGGCCGTACGCTCCAAAAACAATGGGGTGGCGCAGACGCGGCCGTCGTCCTGACCGGCTCGCCAGCCGCGATTCAGCAGGCTTTCCGGTCGCTCAAGCGCACGGGCACGCTGATCGCATCCGGCCTGTCGACGAACCAGTATGAATTGCCGATCGTGGATACTGTGCTGAAGGGAATTTCGATCCGGGGAAGCTATCTCGGCACTCGCGCCGATCTGGAGGAAGTCTTCCGCCTGGCGCAATCCGGTGTGGGTCGCGCCCACATCGAAACGCACGCGCTCGATGAAGTGCCCGCACTGTTTGAAAGGATGCGGCAAGGCGAAATTCGAGGCCGCGCCGTCGTAGTTTTCTGACTACCTGTGCTTGGCAATCTTATGCTTCACAACCTTGTGCTTCGCAACCTTGCGCACCTTCGCCTTCTTGCCCTTGAACTTCGGGCCCTTGTACTTCTTGAACTTCGGTGCTTTGTAGCTGGTCTTGGCAAGGGCCGGCGTTTGCACGGGCAATAACAAACCCGCGCCGATCATCAAAGCCGGTAGGATAAATCGGAGTTGCATCACTTCCATTTTATTGCGTTGCTGTGGAAAACCACAAGTACATCTTTAGAAAACATGCGGCCGTTATCAATACGCAAGCCGCCGCCGCCCCGCGCCAAAGCCGCTCGCTCCAAGCCGTCTCGATCCGCGGCGTGCCAGCCAGATAGGCGATGCAAAATCCGGCGGCCAATCCGCCAAGATGCGCGGCGTTATCGATATTCAGTCCGGGCAGTAAGCCGAAGATGAAGATGTAGACCGCCCAACGTACATACATCCCGCGCATCGCCACGCCCGCCGACGAATGGCGGTTCCTTACGCCCAGCGCGATCATCGCGCCGAGCAAGCCCATGATCCCGGCCGAGGCGCCCAGCGAGAGCGCCGCGGTCCAGAACGTGCTCAGAAGGAAGCCGAACACGGTGGCTAGAAAATATAGGACAATCAAGCGGCTGGCGCCGTAGACGTCTTCCACCTGGGCGCCCAGATCGAAGAGTACCCACGAATTCATGCCGATGTGCATCAATCCGCCGTGCAGGAACCCTGCCGTCACCAGGCGCCACCACTGGCCGTAATTAATAATGGCAGCCCGCAGCTTGGCCCCGAAAGCGAAGAGCGTCTGCCCGTCCACGCTGAAGAAGCTGCCCTGTCCGTTCCGTTGGCTGAAGACCACGGTCGCTAGGTAAAGGCCGACGTTGATCGTCAGGATGATCATGGTCACAAACCTTGCGTGCGGAATGAAGCCGCCCAGGATGGCGCCCGGATCGCGGCGCTCCACGGCGCGCGGCCCCACGCGCTCGTTGCAGTAAGGGCAAACCTTGTCGTGGGTGGTGATGAAGGCCCGGCAATTCGGGCACATGCGGCGCTGGTCCATGCACCCTCATTGTACAACCCGGTATCCCGCTGCCCCGATCGGAGGCGGAACCGCCTGCGCCACCAAATCCGGAGAAACCGGCACCGGCTGGCGCACTGTATAGACGGAGTCCTTTGCCGTGGATATTGGAAGAACGGGTTTCCGAAAGAAGCACAAGAGCTTCGATTGGGAAAGCCCGGTTACAGGCCGGGCCTTCCAATCTAAGCGGAAAGGAGGATCTCAATGATCAAATTGCTAGTTGAGCTGCCGTTGATCGGCAAGTTCACGATCATTATCGTTTGGCGCCGCAAGCGCCAGCGGTAATGACCGCGCAGGATCGGGGGTCGTCCACCCCGGTCCTGCTACTAGCATACTCCAAAATGCAGCCGATCTCAAATACACTTCCGCCGGAGCATATCCAGCGCCATTTGCGTAGAAAACTGCCGGATTCGGGTCCGGTCGCCGAAGAATTGGCGATGCAGCACTTGGCAGCCGGCCGCGTCCGCCAAGCCCACATAGACGGTGCCCACGGGCTTCTTCTCGGTGCCTCCATCCGGTCCGGCCACGCCCGTTATAGCCAGCGCATACGTAGACCCGGTGCGCCGCCGTGCACCCATCGCCATGGCCTCGGCTGTTTCCTTGCTCACCGCGCCGAATTCGACAATGGTCTCCTCCGGCACGCCCAGCCACTCCACCTTCATGCGATTGGTATAAGTGATGAAGCCGCCCACGAAGTACGCGGAACTGCCGGGCACAGAAGTGATACGCTCGCCCAACAGGCCGCCGGTGCAGCTTTCCGCCACCGACAGCGTGTTATGCCGGCCACGCAGCAAATCTCCCACCACCTCTTCGAGCGACTGGCCGTTGCGCGAGTAGATGCGGTCGCCCAGCAGCAGTTCGATGGGTCCGCCCACTTCCACCAGCAACGCCGCCGCTTCGCCCTCCGTGGAGCAGCGCGCGCGCAGGTGAATCTGCAGATCGCCGGCCGCCGCCAGGATGGTCGTCGCTGGGTTCTCGTATCTCTTGTAAACCGGCGCAATCAGTTGATCCAGGTCCGACTCCGGCATCCCCGTCACGCGCAACACCAGCGTGCGGATCACCTGGCGGGGGACGATGCGCGCCAGGCGCGGCAGGCATTGCCGCGCGAACATGGCCTTCATCTCATGCGGCGGACCGGGCAGCAGCATCACGTGCGAGCCCGAATCCTCGATCCATTGGCCCGGCGCGGTGCCCCGGTCGTTGGGCAGCATCTCGGCGCCTTCAACCAGGAACGCTTGCCGCTTGTTGACCTCCACCATCTTGCGCTTGAGTTGCGCGAAGCGCTGTTCCAGTACCTCGGTGATTTCGGGATGGTAGATCAGCTTGCGCTCCAGCGCGGCCGCCACCGCGTCGCGCGTCAGATCGTCCTCCGTGGGCCCCAGCCCTCCGCACAGGATCACAATTTCGGAACGCGAAACGGCGCGGCGCACGGCGTCCGCCAGGCGGTTCAGGTCGTCGCCGATGACGCACTTGGTGACCACTTCCACGCCCAGCCCGTTAAGCTGATCGGTGAGAAACAGGGAATTGGTATCTACGCGCTGCGGCGTCAACAGCTCGGAACCGACTGCGATAATTTCGGCGGTCATCGCGGGTTAGAACAGCGG
>DATNMW010000304.1:0-19927 GCA_035602155.1 Bryobacteraceae bacterium
CGCCGCCTTGCAACACGACGCCGCGCGCGCGCCCTTCGCGCACCAGGATTTTTTCGACCGTCGCGTTAGTGCGAATCACCGCGCCGTGGCTACGCGCGGAAGCCGCAATGGCCTCGGAAACCGCGCCCATGCCGCCGCGCACGAAGCCCCACAATCCCCGGCGCCCGGCCACGCTCCCCATCACATGGTGCATCAGGATGTAAGCAGTCCCCTGGGAGCGCGGCCCACCGTTCGCGCCGATCACGCCATCGGTGGCCAGAGTGACTTTCAACTCCGGCGATTCGAACCATTCGTCGAGCAACTCGGCGGCGCTTTGGGTGAAGATTTTGACCAGCGCAACGATGTCGGGGGCGGCCAGCTTGCGGAAACGCGCGGCTAGCTTGAGATGCTCGACCAAGTCGCCCACGCCGCGCGGCGGGAATTGCGGAGGGGTAGTCAGCAGCAGCGATTCGACCACTTGTGACAGGCGCTCGAGTTGGGCCTCGAAAGCCGGGTAGACTTCGGCATCGTGTTTGGAGAACTTGGCGATCTCTTCCAGCGTCTTGCGGCCATCCTGCCACATGAAGAAGCAGCGCCCGTCGGGGAAGGGCGAGAAGAAGGCAGGGTCTTTGGCGTCGACTTTGTATCCGAAGCGCGGCAGGTCGAGTTCGCGAATGATGCGCTCCTGCAAAAGGCTGGTCAGATAGGAAGCCGTGGAGACACGGTATCCCGGCCAGATTTCTTCGGTGACGGCGCAGCCGCCCACCAATTCGCGGCGTTCCAACACGATGGTTTTGCGCCCGGCGCGAGCCAGGTATGCGGCGGCGACTAAGCCGTTGTGGCCGCCGCCTATGATGATTGCGTCGTATCGTTGTGGCATGTTTGTTGTCAGTAGGCGTCCGCAAAACCGAATAGCTTAGGCGTCTCCACGGTGCGCCAGGTTCCACTTTCAGGGTCGACCGATCCAACTACCGCGGTTCCCCTGATTGTTAGTACCTCTATCCTGGATCTCTCTTGAGTAGAGACTCCCGCTGCTTCAAGATTGTGCAGGAAATCTACGCCGTAGGCCCCTTCCGGAACAAGCTGCGTCCGCCGCAGCGCTGTTTCGCCTTCCTTTTGCGGCTGGAAGTTGTTGAGCAACGGAGGCGCTTCCATGACGGTTTGAAGGTCCAGGCGATTGCCGAACGTGGCCAACAGTATCCGCACAGTTTCGGCGATCAGCGAAGCGCCTACGGTGGCCACCGCCATGACCGGCTTCGCGCCCTGCATCACGATCACGGGCGCCATATCGTTCGGAACGCGATCACCCGGTTGGATGCCGGCCAGCCGCCATTGCTGAAGGCTCGCGGGGTCAGAGACGGGTACGCCTCCTATGACGATGCCAGTAGTGCCCCAGTTCACGGTGTTAATACTGTGCACGAGAGCGGCAACGTTGCCGCATCGATCGACGACGACGATTGTGTCGCTATGGCGGGGTGCATCGGGCTGCAGCAGCGGAGCCATGGCGCGGGCGTACGGCTTAGCGACGCGGTCCTCCTGCGAGAAATGGAGGCCGTTGCGGCGCTGGAAATCGGCTACGGCCGGCGGAGTGTAGGTCCCGAGTTCGACGAACTGCAACAAAGTGGAGAGGTCGCGGAAGGTAGTCCAGTCTTTGAAATACGGCGGCGCGCGGTCGATCTTCATTTCTTCGATGAGGTTCAACGCCTCCAGGATCTGCCGGCCACCCTCGTTGCTTCCAGCCGGCGCGAAGACCGTATGATCGACGAACGTAGTGCTGCGCGGCTCGTCCCAAACGGGCCGGTAGCGCCGCATGTCTTCTAGCGACGCCTGGCCACCTTCGTGGCGGATGGCATCGATGTAAGCACGGCCCCAGGCGCCTGTATACATATACGCTGCGCCATGCTTGGCCACTGAGCGGAGCGTGTGAGCCAGATCGGCCTGGATGAAACGATCGCCGGCTTTGGGTACATGGTCACTGCCGGCTTGGTGCATGAAGTTCAAGCCTTCCGGAGTCCGGGAAAGATACTTCTCCCGGCTGGCGAAGTAACTGGCGAGCAGCGGAGAGACAGTGACTCCGTTTTCGGCGTACCAGATGGCGGGTTGAAACAGAGCATCGAATGACAATCGCCCGAAGCGTTTGTGCATCGCTTCGATGCCTGCCATGAAACCCGGGACCAGGGTCTTGCGGCCTTGCGCTCCAGCGGTGGTGTCGCTTGGCGGGATCGTGGCCGGCGCCGTCTCGGCCAGATACGAGTTCCAACCGGCGTCCAACGAGTAAAGCTTGCGGGTGTGGCTGTCGTAGTAGACAAGTTGCAGGATTCCGGCATAGGACACATACGATCCCAGCGCGGTGGTTACTTGCGTGAGGGCGATAGTGGCCGCGGCATCGGCCGCGGTTCCTCCCTGCTTTAACGATTCGATGCCCGCGCGGATGGCTATCCGGGAGAGCGTGGCGGCGACCAGTGCGGAGCGGCGTTCGATGAGTCTGACTCTTGTGGGAAAGACGCTTTGCTCCAGGCGCTCGGCGAGAGCCTTCTCGTCGGGCGGCCACTTGGCTGGGGACAGGTCCACTGCGAACATTGTCGTCAAGAAGGTTAGCAAACACAGTAGCTTGGTTGTCATTCATGGGGACAGGAGGCCTGTCCTACCTCTTTCGAAAAGCTACTACTGCCAGCGGGGGCAGGGTGATACCGATACTTTGCGGCCGCTGATGGCGCGCCACTGGGCGCGAGGCGACCCATCCGGCGTTGCCCAGGTTACCGCCGCCGAACAGATGCGAATCGGTGTTCAGGACCTCTTCGTAGACCCCCTCCTCCGGCACGCCGATCAGGTATTTCTCATGCACGACGGGCGTAAAGTTACAGCAGAACAGCAGGAAATCCTTGGGATCTTCCGCGCGCCGCAGGAAGGCGATCACGGAATGTTCCACATCGCGGAAGTCCACCCACTCGAAGCCCGCGTGGTGAAAGTCCACCTGATATAGAGCCGGGTTGGCGCGGTAGAAGCGATTCAACTCCTCGACCAGGAATTGGAGCTTGCGATGGTAATCGAACCTCAGCAGATCCCAACGGCGGCCCTCGTTGTGGTTCCACTCCTCATGCTGGCCGATCTCCTGCCCCATGAAGAGCAGCTTCTTGCCGGGATGCGCGTACATATAAGCCAGGAAGGCGCGCACGTTGGCGAATTGCTGCCACTCGTCGCCGGGCATTTTGTTGATGAGCGAGCCCTTACCGTGGACTACTTCATCGTGCGAGATAGGCAGCACGAAGTTCTCGGTGAAGGCGTAGAGCATGCTGAAAGTGATGTTATTGTGATGATACTTGCGGTATACCGGGTTCTGGCTGAAGTAGTTGAGCATGTCGTGCATCCAGCCCATATTCCACTTCATGGTGAAGCCCAGGCCGTTGAGATAGACCGGCTTCGATACGCCCGGAAACGCGGTGGATTCCTCGGCGATGGTGATCGCGCCCGGCACCGTGTGAGCGAGTTCGTTGAAGCGGCGGATGAAATCGATAGCTTCCAGATTTTCGTTGCCGCCGTATTGGTTGGGCACCCATTCGCCGGCCTTGCGCGAATAATCGAGATAGAGCATGGAAGCCACCGCATCCACGCGCAGGCCGTCGATGTGATACTGCTTCAGCCAGAACATGGCGTTCGAAATCAGGAACGAGCGCACCTCATTGCGGCCGTAGTTGAAGATGAGCGTGCCCCAATCCTTCTGCTCGCCCTTGCGCGGATCGGAGTGCTCGTAGAGCGCGGTGCCATCGAAGTAGACCAGGCCGTGCGCGTCGCGGGGGAAATGCGCAGGCACCCAATCGACCAGGACGCCGATGCCTTCCTGGTGGCAGCGGTCCACGAAATACATGAAGTCTTCGGGCGTGCCGAAGCGGGAGGTGGGCGCGAAATAGCCGATCACCTGGTAGCCCCAGGAGCCGGAGAACGGATACTCCATGATGGGCAGCAGCTCGACGTGCGTGTAGCCCATGCGCTTCACATATTCAACCAGGTTGACGGCCAGTTCGCGGTAGCTGAGGAACTGCCCCTGGGGGCCGCGCATCCAGGATTCGACATGCAGTTCATAGATGGATACGGGCGCTTTAAGCCAGTCGGTTCGGCCGCGCTGTTCCATCCAGGCGGCATCCTGCCACTCGTATTTTTCGATATTCCAGACGACCGAGGCGGACTTGGGCGGGACCTCGCTTTCGAACGCATAGGGGTCGGCCTTGAGCTGCTGATAGGCGGCGAAGCGCGAGCGCACGTTGTACTTGTAGGCGGCGCCATCGCCCAGCTCGGGGATGAAGATCTCCCAGACTCCGCCATTGCGGCGGCGCATGGGATGGCGGCGGGTGTCCCATTGGTTGAACTCGCCGGCCACCGTGACGCTTTCGGCGTTGGGGGCCCAGACGGCGAAGCGCACGCCTTTCACGGCATCGGCTTCAGTGACGTGCGCGCCCAGCATGCGATAGGCTTCGTAGTGCGTGCCTTCGGTATGCAGGTGCAGTTCAAAGTCGGTGATCAACGGCCCGAAGCGGTAAGGGTCTTCGAACTCGATGGTGGGGCCGTCGGACAGCTTGGCCTGGACCAGATATTTGCCGGGCGTGCCGGGGAGCGCGGCGCAGAAGAAGCCGCCATCGTGGGTCTTCTCCATGGGGTGAAGTTCTTCGCCGATGCGCAGCGTGGCGGAGGCGGCTTGCGGCAGGAAGGCGCGGACTTCCCAGCGGGGCTGGCCGCCGCGTTTGCGGACGGCGTGGGGGCCGAGGATGCGGAAAGGGTCGCCGTGGTATCCGCCAACTATGGCTTCGATTTCTTCGGGAGTCATGCGCGCCTATTCGTCATGGAATGTTGGGGCCGGGGGTGCAGGCCATTTAATACTGTAGCGCGGGGCGGCCTTCGGCGGACTGGGGCTGGGTGCTGGGGGCTGGGACCCCGAGGACGGGTTGCTTTTGTGGCTTGGATCGCGGGTCTGATGCCACATTGCAAAAAGTGACGGACAAAGCCAATCGCGGAATCCGAGGATGTAAGCTGATTTATTTGGTTACAGTTACCGATTTTAGTTATAGAATCGCTTGTCATTTAGGTTTTCCCTCGTTCCGCAGCCCCGCGAATTGGGTTTGCTTCGTGATAATTTGTTTTCCCTGGCCGGGCGGACTGGGAAAAATCGTGCAAAATTGCGCCTTCTTGTGCACGGCAGACGCCAGGTTCTGTTTGGCCTGAGCAAAGCCAACGTCGGCGCGGATTGGTGCGCGTGTAAACATAGGTCTCGTTCTGAACCGCTTGGAATGCGCCCGGCGAGGGGAGGACTTCCTACGCGATGTGAGAATAGCACGGCGACGGCGGAGATTCGGCTTACCGACCGGCTTTGTGCATTTGTTTTGAATGGGGTGGAGCAATGCGAGGATGTGTCATCGGAAACCGGGTAAGAGCGGGAGGGATTGGAGCGATTGGGGTACGAATTTAGAGGACGGAGATCCCGCTGCCGCTTGGCGTACAATGGCCGCAGGGGTTAAAGCTGGAGACGAGGGACAATGAATCTGACCATCGATCTGTCGGAGCAAAATGCCGCCGCGCTGGAAGCTCAGGCGCGCGTCGCCCGAATGCCGGCCGAGCGCATCCTCGCCCTTTTCTGGTTGTTGCCTTTGCCATTTCTGTCAGGGGCCGACGACGTCACGTTTCCGAGTGGCGACATCACCCTTCACGGAGTAGTGTACAGGCCGGAAGGGAAAGGGCCGTTTCCCGCTGTCGTTTATAACCACGGGAGTGCCGAGGGCATGATCAGCAAAACCGGATTCGATGCACTCGGTCCAGTGTTCGCGAGCCATGGATGGGTGTTCTTTGGGCCCTACCGGCGTGGCCAAGGTTTGAGCGCGTCCGCGGGCCCATATATTGGTGACCAGATCGCGGCAGCCGAAAAGAATGGTGGCATCGCGGCAGGCGCCGAAACCATGGTGCGGTTGCTGGCGACGGATCACCTGAACGATCAGCTCGCCGCGCTTGCGTGGCTGCGAAAGCAGAGTTTCGTTCAAGCGAATCGTATCGCCGTAGCCGGAACTTCGTTCGGCGGCATCGAGGTCGTGCTGGGTGCGGAACGCGGATCTTATTGTGCAGCCATCGATTCAGCGGGGGCAGCCCAAAGCTGGGCGGACGCGCCGGCGGTGCAAGCGTTGATGAAGGCTTCGGTTCGAAATGCGCACGCGCCGATATTTTTTTTCCAGGCCGAGAACGATTATGACCTGTCGCCGAGCAAGGTCCTCTCCGCAGTAATGAAGGACGCCAGGAAACCGTACGAGGTGAAGATCTATCCCCCCTATGGGAACTCCCGGCAAGAGGGCCACGCGTTCGGTTACTTTGGATCCGCCGTCTGGGCCGACGATGTCTTCCGATTTCTCGACCAGCATTGTGGTAAGAAGTAGTAGATCCTCCGTGGTCGCGCAGTGTTTACCCATGCCGCGGCCCCCGCTGTAGTTCAATGTGGCGCTCCCAGAACTCTCATTAAGATCCTTGACGATCTCTCCGAGGGGGCACAGCTCATCGGGGCGGAAACGCGAACTGGGCCTCGGACCGGTTTATGGTAGAGGTTTCGCGGCCGCTCGCCTCCGCGCCATGGAACCGATCACGATCTTAAACCGTTGCCACCACTTTCCGGGATTCGTTTAGCAGCAAGCCCGTTTCAGTTCCGATCACAAGAGCATCGAAATCGCCGTGCGTCCGCGCAAAGGTTCGGCGGCGATTTCTTCGCGCTGCCATCAGCCGGCCCCCGGATACGATCAACTCTCCGGGCGCCGTTTCGAGTTCATTCCTTTTTAGGGCTTTCTGGCTTTTCCGCTTTCTGCGATGCGTCGCGTCGATTGCCGCGGTTGTGAGGCCGTCGTCGTCGAGGAACTGCCCTGGGGCGATGGCAAGCATACCTTGACCAACGCGTATATGCTGTTTCTGGCGCGCTGGGCACGCCGGATTTCTTGGAAGGAAACGGCCGAACCATTCCATACGTCATGGGAAAAGGTTTTCGACGCCGTCGAGCATGTCGTCACCTTTGGGCTGGGGCATCGTACTCTCGGCCGGATCGACGCCATCGGAGTCGACGAGATCCAGTACGCCAAAGGCCACAAGTACCCGACGCTGGTTTACCAGATCGACCTCGACGTTACGCGCCTTCTTCGCCATGATCGGCGACGAAGTGGCCTCGAGCGCGACGAGGACGCGCCGCAATACGTTCAACAGTGGCTGGGATACTTTCTTCTCTTTATCGAGGGGCGGGAGGGCGATTCGATTAAGCACTCACTGGAGTTCCATCGACGTTTCCCAGATGAGTCGGATGGCCTTTTTAACGCAGCTTGCGGCTACGCCCAGCTATACGCGATTGAACTCCGGGACCATGGCGTGAAGGAGATCCAGACGTCGGAGAACCGCATGAGGAGCCTTTCGTTTCTCGAAGAGGCTGTCCGGCTCGATCCCGGATCGAGGAGCATCGCACTGAAGGTCTCCGAGCCTGGTGATAGTTTTGAATCCCTGGCGTCGGACGTCGATTTCCTCCAAATTGTCGGGGATGCCCGAGTCCCTGGTGGGACGAAAAATGCAAATGGGTCTTCTTAGCCTAGCCTTGCCTCGCTGGGCAGGCTGATCGCGTCCCCATACTGGCCGCGCGCTGGTCATCGGCTCGCCGACTGATCTGGGGGGGCGACCTTCCACGCCCTTGTATCGTACCTTGCCGGCCACGAATTGAATGGGATGCCATGATCCGCGCGTCCGGCCGTTGGCGGCGTTGCCGGAGAGCCGCGACAGGCAGTTCGGCCGGCGCCGTACGGCGATTGTATGATGGTTCAGGAATCGCATGTCCTCAAACGCGCTCAACTCCATCACGATCCAGGGATTCAAGAGTATCGCTTCGGTGGAGAAACTGGAGCTTAGGCCGATTAACGTGGTGATCGGCCCGAACGGGTCCGGAAAATCTAATTTTATCGGAGCCTTTGCGTTCTTGCGGGCGATCGTGGAGGGGCGGCTCGGTGAATACGTGGTCGGGGCCGGTGGTGCTGAGAAGGTGCTGCACTTCGGCTCGAAGACCACGAAGGAGATGAAGCTCCATATCTCATGTCAAGGCGGGACGAATGGGTACGATCTGAAGCTCGCGCCGACGGCCGACGATGGCCTTTTTCCGTTTTCGGAGTTCGCGCTCCTTGGGTCCCCGACGTACCCCGGTTCCGACCAGCGGCGCCTACACCCTTGCCAGCAAGGTCGAGAGGCGGGCATCAGCGATCCGCGCGGAATAGTACGGAAATGGGCTGATCGCCACATCGGGAGCTGGCGGATTTACCACATGGATGACACCAGCCCGTCATCGCTGGTGCGAAAGACGGCGAAAGTGGACAATAACCGGTTCCTGCATGAGGATGGGTCGAACCTGGCTGCGTTTCTCTATTTCCTCAAAGAAAAGCACACCGACTCTTACGGCCTGATTCAGCGCGCGGTGCAGCGGGTTACACCATTCTTCGACGACTTCCGGTTACAACCGCGTCAGCTCAAACCGGACGACATCAGACTGGAATGGCGTCACAGAAGCTCGGACCAATACTTCGACGCTTCGTCGCTATCGGATGGCACGCTGCGGTTCATTGCGCTGGCGACGCTTTTTCTTCAGCCGGAGGAGTTCCGCCCTTCGGTGATTCTGGTGGATGAGCCTGAGCTGGGGCTGCACTCGTACGCAATCGAGATGCTGGCTTCCTTGATTCGGCAAGCGTCGGTAAGTACGCAGGTGATCGTTGCCACGCAGTCGTCGTTGCTGCTGGACCACTTCGCCCCGGAGGACGTTCTGGTTGCGAACCGCGTGGAAGGAGGCACTCAACTCACGCGTTTGAAGTCGGAGGATCTGGCCGCCTGGCTCGAAGACTACAGCCTGGGCCAACTCTGGGAGAAGAACGAATTCGGGGGAAGGCCGGGTCCGGACTGAGCGATGGCGCGCCTGCTCATCCATGTGGAGGGCCAGACGGAAGAGGGCTTCGTCAACGAGGTGCTGCGCGATCATCTGGTGGCGAAGGGCTACCACGCCGTGGAAGCGCGAATCATCGGCAACGCCGGGCTTCGGCAACGGCGCGGGGGAATTCGCGCATGGTCCTCGGTCAGAATGGACATCGCGAGGCGCCTCAAGCAGGACCCGGGTTGCGTTGCGACTACCCTGGTCGATTACTACGGTCTGCCGCAGGGAGAGGGCAGGGCTTGGCCCGGGCGCGCAATGGCCACGACTTTACCGGCGGCAGAGAAGGCGCGGTGCGTGGAGGACGCGGTCCTGGCCGATTTGGCTGCCGCAATGGGCCGCCGGTTCGACGCCGGACGGTTCATCCCGTTCGTGGCGATGCATGAATTCGAAGGACTGCTATTCAGCGACTGTGCCGCTTTCAGCCGCGGCATTGGCCGGCCTGATTTGGAGTCCGGATTCCAGGAAATTCGAGACCAGTTCCCCACGCCGGAGGATATCGACGATTCGCCGGTGACCGCGCCCTCGAAGCGCGTGGAGGCTCTGGTGCCTGGGTACGAGAAGCCGCTGCTTGGGGCGCTCGCCATACTGGAGATCGGGCTGGCGCGCATTCGGGCCGAGTGCCCCCATTTCAAAGGCTGGCTGACCCGGCTTGAAGCCCGCGCGCTTCAACTGGAGTAGGATCTGTAGAGTTAGCGCGCCGTTTTCAATTCCAGGCGGCGCTGCCTGAGCCAGCGCAGGCGGCTCTGCTGCTCCTGATACAGCGTGCCCCAGCCCGCCCAATAATAGCCGGCCACGAACAACAGGAGAAATGGAATCGAAAAGAAGTTATACGTGTCGATGGCGAACACGATCATCGCCAAAAAGTACGTGCCGACCGCGATTTCGATATATGGCAGCAGACCGCTCTTGCGGCGGTATTTCTTGTTCTCCAGATTCATCGGCTGGCCGCCGATGGCGTACTTGGGCGTGCGCACGAAGCCGGTAGTGACGCCGAACAACGCCTCCATGACGGCGCGCGTGTTGATCACCGTGAGCGCCACACCCACGGCCATCAGGACGGGCAACAGCAGGATCGAGCGCTTCCAGTTCTTGGGATACAGCTCGCGCTGGGCCACCACATAGAAAGCTGAAATCGACCAAAAGGCGGCCATGATCAGCGGCAGATCGATAAAGACCATCTGCCACACGCCCATGTAGAACCGCACGATCATGACCGGGAGCATCAGCGCGGAAACCACGATCATCAGCGGATAAGAGATGTTGGGCGTGAGGTGCATGAACGCCTCGAACTTCACGCGGCGCGGAATGTCGGCGCGGAAGATCATGGGCAGCAGCTTGCGGGCGCATTGCGTCAGCCCCTTGGCCCAGCGGGACTGCTGCACCTGGAACCCGTGCATTTCCACGGGCAATTCCGACGGACAGTCCAGGCCGGGCATATAGACAAACTTCCAGCCCTTGAGTTGCGCGCGGTAGCTGAGATCGGAATCCTCGGTAAGGGTATCGTGCTGCCAGCCGCCGGCGTCGTCGATCATCTTGCGGCGCAGGATGCCGGCGGTGCCGTTGAAGTTGAAGAAATAGCCGGCGCGCGAGCGGGCGCCGTGCTCCAGGATGAAATGCCCGTCGAGGAGCATGGCTTCCACTTCGGTCAGGAAGCTGTAATCGCGATTCAGATAGCTCCAGCGGGTTTGCACGACGCCGATCGCGGGGTCGGCGAAATGCTGGATGGTGCGCGCCAGGAAATCCGGCGGCGGGACGAAATCGGCATCGAATATGGCGACGAATTCGCCGGTGGCGGTCTTCAGCCCCTCCTGCAGGGCGCCGGCTTTGAAGCCTTCGCGATTGCCGCGATGATGGTATTCGATGGGAAACCCCAGGGCGCTATAGCGCTCGACCAGCGCCGCGGCAAATGGGGCGGTATCGTCGGTGGAATCGTCCAGCACCTGGATCTGGAGCAGATCGCGGGGATACTCGATGCGGGTGACCTCGTCGATGAGCCGTTCGATAACGTACCGTTCGTTGAAGATAGGCAGTTGAATAGTCACCGGCGGCAACTGCGCGAAGCGCCGGAGCGGCTCCCCAGTGGCCTTCTTACGGTGTTTGAAGTAGGCGCGGATCATCTCGTAGCGATGCATGCCGTAAACCGAAAGCAAGGCCAGGATGGCGAAGTACGGGATCAAAATCGCCCAATCGAACCAACTCAGTTGATGGACGCCGCTAAAGGTATCGTCGAACAGGCTGCGCACGATGCGGGAAGTGGCCGAGTTCGCGGCCAGAAAAGCAATGGGGAGCAGGGTGGCTACCATAGCGCCAGGTTCACCCCGATGTTAACAAATCGCGCATGACGAAACATTTCGATTTCTTAATCATTTCGGGTTTGGGTACGGCCGGACACCAAGTTGTGTTCGATGTGTCACAGTCGCGCGCGTGCAGAGCCGGACGGCGCCGGAACTCAATCGGATACGTTCACAAACGCTACTGTGAAACGGTCGCGGAAGAAGAACACCAAGCGGTGGCCCTCGGCGCCGTAGAGAAAGACTTTGTCGAACCCGCCCGGCAGCAGCGGCTCAGCCCAACTCTCACCCGGTCCGCCAATCGAGAGAAAGCGGTGCTTGCCGCCGCGGTCGAGTGTGGTCAGGTAGGTGCTCCCGTCGTCGGTGAGGCCCAAGCCATTCACCCTCTCAGACGGGCCAAGGGCAAGGGCTGGGTACTGCCGCACGGTTCCGTCGGAAAGAATCTCGTAGTACCTCGAGCCGGGTCCGGCGATTGGTCCGGTATGCCATCCGATCCGGCCGCGGGCGGACCGCAGCATTCCATACCGAACCATGAGCGGGGACGAAAAGGCGGATCTGGGAATGAACGACCCCAGCACCTTCCCGGCGCGGTCGAAGTGGCGGATGACGCCGCCGCCCGGTGGCGTGGAGTCCTTGGCGTTAGTCAACTCCAAGCCCGCCGTCCAGATTGTGCCATCGGATGCCACGGCGATACGGCTCGGGAAATAAGGAGACAAGCGAATAACGGTCGCGGTCTCGCCGGTTGGGGTGAAGACGGCCAGAAATCCGGCTCCCCGGCCCGAGCGGTCGTAGGCCGATCCGCACGCCACAACCGCACCGTCCGTGCCCCTGGCGACATCGTCGAGGTCGATGGTTTCACTCTCCGGGATTGCCAAAACGAGCGGGGGAAGCTGATGCCCCTGGTCGTTGAACGACAGGATGGTCGGCGCCGAGGTTTGATTTGAAACAAAGTTGACCAAAGCGCCGCCGGACCACACGGGCACCTGGGTTTCCCCGAGGTCGTATTGGATCTTGGCTTCGTGATCGAGGGAGAAGCTGCTTGCCGAAAGCCACAAACACCCTGCGAAGAGCAAGACTGTCGCACGTGGCGCCGCGGAGATGGTGCGAAAGGAAATTCTTCCGCGGGGGCCGGTTGGGCTGTTTTGGGTGTTCCGCATATGGACTCCCCGGGCCGATGCGCCTCGGTTCGCGGAAGGCTACGAGCAATTGCAGGTGGCCGGAGGTTGAGTGCAGGCGGCCATATTACAACCGCACGCACCATCTTCACCGCAGGCCGGCCCGTCTAGATAAAGACCGCCCGTGCAAGGCCCTCCGGATCCCTCTTCGGTGTGTGTGCCGACGCAAGACCCTGTACCGCTGCACATGACGCTCACAATCTTGATGTAGCAGCCTTGGCAGGTCGAAGTGGTGCAGCCCCCCTGGGCGTGCACGACGCGCTCCAGTCCGATCCAGGTGGCGGCGCGCGACAGCAGGCTCGGTTTCTTGGAACAGGCCGGCGCGTTCGCCGAGTTGGAATCCTTCGGATAGAGCTTGCCGTTCACGTAGGCCGGCACCGGACTCAGCCCCGCGAAGAACGAAGTGAGATGCTGGCCCGTGTAAGACGCGAGCACCACGTGGCTTGCGCGGGGAGCGTGCATTCGGTTAGCGATCGTGAACGCGATAATCGTCGCGAGCGCCGTAAGTGCGAGGATACTGCCAATTTTCTTGACCATGGCCGGATTTTACTCGATAACCGCCGGTCCGTCAAGACATTTTTGGATTTATTGTGTGGAATGATCCGTAGATCGGGCTAATTACGGCATATGCTCATCATTACTTCGAAATCCACAATCTAATTGGGCGGGCATCGCTCGCCTTGGCTAGACTAACCGCCCGTGGCAGAAGTCACTCCCTGACGGTGGTGGCTCCGTAACGCGCTGAATCTACTGAGCCGCGCACTGCCGCGGGGCCGGGTTCCCTCAGTTGTTTTGGAACTTGATCTCCGACTCCGCGTCGAACTTGCGGTAGTTGCGGAAAACGCTCTCGTTCCGTACGAAAGCCTTGGCGTGGCGCAGTTGCAGCACGGAACGAAGTGGCAGCAAATAGTCGTCCTTCCCGATTTTCACCATGCCGTAGTCGAGAGAAAGGGCGGGCGATTGCAAGCCAAAGTCTTTCTCCAACTGCATTCCCTGGATCGTCAGTCTTCGTACCATGCCAGTGTCTTCATCGATGAAAACACGCCCGGTGTAGCCGGCCAGCTCGCGCCTTCCGCCGTAATTCAGAACGAAATTCGATTTAGGCCGGGAGACTTCAACGTCGAATACCTGGCAGAGGACGCCCATGGCCATGGCGCGGCCCGCCCATTTATAGGATGCGGCGGTATCCACATCAAATAACCCGCGCAGCATGGAACCGAATTCGTTGCGCGAAAGAATACCGGTGTTGACGACCTGGGCGTTCTCGGGTTTGACGCCATTGATTTCGATTCTCTGGTACTGCACTCTGCCGGCTTCGTACATCAGGGCGTCCTTAAACGAATCGGCCTCTTTGAGCTGATTGGGAGTCTTCAGGGGAGCGGTGAACCGGTGCGTTTCCTGGGTGCATCGGAAATTCGGAAGGTGGTCCAGGTATCCCAGGGCGTTCTTGGCAGCCTCGTCCCAGAGCGTTTTCTGCTCGTCCGGGCGCATTTTGAGGCCCGACAAATCGACCGAAGCGGGCTCGATTTCCGGCAATACCGCCGCGGCGTCTTCCGCATCGTCGTGGGGGCCCGCTGAACTCCCGCTAACCGCCGCTACTTCCACAGGCTGGGCGGGCGCATTCCCAACCACTTTGAACGCGACCACGCGCTTGACTACGCTCTTGCTCTGTCGAATCGAAATGACCGCCCGATAATCGCCGGGGGAGAATTTGGCGCCCTTCATATCGGCCAGATACGGGAACTCCTTGGCTTCCCCGCCAACCATGTTTTGGCTTCTGCCTTGAATACTGCTGCTGGCGCCATCGCGCGCCTCGCTTGCCAGCCCGCCTTTGAATGGCAATGGCATGCGGGCCACCACGCGTCCTTCGTGCAGGATTTCCATGCTCATGTCGATCGGTGCGCCATGGATATCCGGATACAGCCTTAGGTAGATCTGGAGGTTTATCGGCTTTTCCGCGCGAAATACCGGGTCGAGCACGGGAGATAGAGCTTCTCCCTCGTAGCTGAATACCTGGTCGGCTTCGAACTTGTCCGCGGATCCCTTGAACGGGCGCACCACCAACGCATCGGTAGCCACCAGGCCGCGTGCGTTGGTGCTGGTTTTCAACGGCGTCCTGACCACGCCCGTAGTTCCGGCCACCAAGTCTTCCACCTTGGCTTCCAAAGTGAAGGGTCCCTGGCCGGGCAGGCTCATACCCCGCATAAAGAACATGCTGCCCTGGCGCCGCTCGTCCAATTTGCGGGTGGGCCCATGGACGTTGAAGTCTCTCCGGCCGGTCCAGATAATGGCGTCTTTCTCGTTCCGCACCATCGCGGTGATGCGCGCCCGCGCCTGGTATGTGTTGGTATTGTCGTCCGTATCGAATTTCAATGCGTTGAGCGGCGATTCGACGGTCACCAGACCTTGCAGGGGTGCGTTGGAATCGTTGGCTTCGTAGGAGACCTCCATCGAGCCGCCACCGCCCGCGACAGGGCCAGGATTGCCCGACCCGGTGGGTGAGGCCGTGAGAGTAAAGGTCTGGCCGAAATCCGCCTCGTGGTCGAGCATGCTGCTGCCCACCGATCCGCTTCCCGAGGTGCGCATGAACCGGATGTGCACGGGAATCTCAAACTTGGGGATGGCGCCGGGCGCGGGTGGCGTGGCGGCGGCGGTATTGGCGGCCTCCAGCGGCGCTGCCGGAGGAGGGGGCGCAGTGGCCGCGGCTTCCGGTTCGTCCGGCGGGGCCACCATGGCCACATTCGGTTCGAGCGCTCTAGCCTGGCGCACCCACGCACCGCCTGTTTTGGTGGCCAGCGTGTTGAGGGCGGCGTTCGGTACACTCTTGGACCCTTCGGCGGCATCCAGCACGAGAACTCGCACGGAGTTAGCCTGGCAGATCTCCACCAGATGTTCCAAGGTGCGCTCTCCATCGCTGGAGAAGGGAGGGCTATTGAGCACGGCGACAACGATCCGCAGTCCGGGATGCAGCGCCGCGGCTTGGGCGCCGGAGTCGAGACTGATCAGGAAAGAGGGGGGATCGGCTTCGCGCGCGGCCAGCGCCGTTTCGTGGAAGACCTGGTCTAATTCCTTGGCGCCCATGTTCGCATCGATACGCCGCGCATCCGGACTGCCGGCGCGCCGGATCTCGACCGCGCCGCCATCGGTTTGCATCCAATGCCGGGCAGTGGCGGCGGCGGCGCGCGCGGATTGCCGCGCCGCTTCCTGGGAACTGGGGCCGAAAACAAACGTGAGCAGACCCTGCTCGGCTTGCAGCGCGGGAGCAAAGGCCGCGGCCAACAACAAGGCCGTTTTCCCGAGATGGGTTGAGGTGCGCATCGAATTCATTATCGCTCCATCGCGTGCACAGCGGAACATCTTATTTAGCGCCCGCGGCACAATTACTTAGCGGAGCGGCGCACGGCGTAATTGAAACCACGCTCCGAAGGCCGCGATCAGCGCGCCGGCGGTCAAGTACAGCGCGCCGCGAAACTCCGGAGGGCCCGCGAACCAGTAGTGGCTGAAGAAGAATCCGCGCGTCAGCATGGCCAATACAGCGAGGCTCCATAGGAAAAACAGCGGGCGCCATTTCCGGGAGATCGCCAGGATAACCGAAGCCAGACCCACCAGGGCGCCGCCGAGCAGCCACCAGGTAAGCGTCTGGCCCTGCCAGGGCAGCATTTCAAGCTGCAACGGCTGGCCGCTGGACAAGGCCAGGACTGAGATGGCCAGCAGGAAGAGCGTCAACAGACCGTGGAAGAGAAAGCTGAATACGCGCACCAGCGCCCTCAGCGCAGCCACCAGGAAACCTCCGATCTAAACGAACAGGACATTGTAGCAAGTTGTTCGCGGAGGCTCGCAGCTTTTCCTGGATACGGCCCGATGCCGAAACCTGCGCCCCTACTGCACGGTGACCGTCACCTCGGCGATCTTCCTCCCGTACTGGTTGGTCGAAAAGAGACCGTACTTGGTCGTAGCGGTAGGCATCACCACAGCGCTGGCTCCGCGCACCGGCCCGACTTGCGGGCTGACGATATTGTAAATGGCTCCCGTGACGCTCCAACTCAGCGTGACGGGCTGGCCCGCGCTCACCGTGGTGGGATTGGCGGTGAAACTGGCGATCTCGGGCGATGGCCCGGTGGGCACGTTCGACGGCGTATACAAAGGGTCCATCAGGACCACGTCGAAATTCGACGCCGCGATGCTGGTGAGCGCGTGGAGATCGTTGTTGTTCCAGTGGCTGTCGGGCATGCCGGTAATGTAGATGGCGCTGCCGTTATCGGCCAGAATCATGCCGTACTTTTGGAGCGCCGTCAGAATCACTTGATTGGCCGGCGAGAAGCCCGACATATCGAAGCTGGCTTTCAGCCGCATCCGCATCCCCATGGGCGGCGCATTCGAGTCCGTCACGCTGGACGCCCAGTGCGACGCCGGCGGCGTGAAAGCCTCCTGCGTAGTGGGGACGGTGAAGCGCACGGCGTGATTAATGGCGCCGGCGGCCACTTCGTCATAACGCACCAGGCCAACGAACACGGGCAAACCGGCCGCGTCGGCCGAGGTCCAGGTATAGGGGCGCTGGGCGTTGATGGTCATGTCCCAGATGGCTGCCGAGCCGGCGTACCAGACGCCGTTCACGAGGTGCGCTTGATATAGCTCGAAAAGCCAGCAACTGCCCTGGTCGAGGACCAGCAGGTGACGGTCGCCATCGCCTGGGGCCGGGTAGCCCTCGATGAGCGCATTGGCGGGGATGGGCATGGGGCCCGGATCGCTCTCGCTGCCGTAAGCGGTAAACTTGACCGGGACCAAGGGCTGCGTGCCGGCTTCAATCTGATAGGGGATGCCCATCGTCTGTCCATCGTAGAGGCCTTGCCCGAAATCGGGGTGCAAGGTCACGCTGGCGCCGATGTAGTTAATCAGGTTTGCGGAGTTGGGGTCCACCGGCGCATTCGAGATGTCCGTGTTCCAGAGGTTGGTGGAGGGGAACGGCACGAAGCCGTTTAAGGAAGCCAGGGGACCCAGGCTCATGCCGGCGCAGGTACCGGCTTGGGCGAAGGCGGCGGCTGGGATGCAGAGGGGGAGTACTGCTAGAACTATGGTTCTCATGGCTCCTATTGTACACAAGCGGGTGCTGGGTGCCGGGTTGTGGGCGCTGGCGTGCTCACCGAAGATGGTACAAGCGCGGTGAAGGCCACTACATCGAAACTTGGCTGCGACGGCCAGCGGCCGGCCTGCACTCCAGCAATGCGTTTCGATAGCAGGCTAACCGACGGGGCGGGAGCGACGCGGGGCGCGCACCGCGATATGATCGGGGTGGCGCCCTGTATGCACGTTCTCATAGCGGATAAATTCGAGCAGTCCGGGCAGGATGGACTCAAGGCAGCCGGTTGCGAGGTGACCTACCAGCCCGGCCTGAAAGACGACGCGCTGGCGCACGCCGTGGAACGGTTGCGGCCCGACGTCCTGGTGGTGCGGTCGGCGAAAGTGGCCGAAGCCATTCTGGCGGCGGGCGCATTGAAGCTGGTGGTGCGCGCCGGCGCGGGTTACAACACCATCGATGTGGCGGCCGCATCGCGGCGCGGCATTTATGTTTCGAACTGTCCGGGGAAGAATTCGGTGGCGGTGGCGGAACTGGCGTTTGCGCTGATCCTGGCACTGGACCGGCGCATCGCGGACAATGTCGCTCTGCTGCGGCAGGGGCAATGGAACAAGGCGGAGTTCTCGAAAGCGCGCGGATTATTCGGCCGCACGCTCGGCCTGATCGGCGTGGGCCGGATCGGGCGCGAGATGATTCCGCGCGCGAAAGCTTTCGGCATGCCGGTAGTTGCCTGGAGCCGCAGCCTGACTCCGGAGGCGGCCCGGGATCTAAGCATCGAGTACCGAGCAACGCCCATCGAAGTTGCCGCCGCGGCGGACATCGTGAGCGTGCATGTGGCGGCAAATGCGCAGACCAGCGGTCTGATCGACGCGAATTTCTTCGACGCCATGCGGCCGGGCGCGTACTTTGTCAATACGTCGCGGGCGGAAGTGGTGGATCAAGTGGCTTTGAGCTGGGCCGTGCGCAGCAATGGCGTGCGGGCGGCGCTGGACGTGTTCGCCAACGAGCCCTCCGGCGGCGCGGGCGAGTTCGGCGACGACATCGTGAAGCTGCCCGGGGTGTACGGCACGCACCACATCGGCGCCTCCACGGACCAGGCGCAGGAGGCCATAGCCGCCGAAACCGTGCGCATCGTCAAGACGTTCCAGGAGACGGGTAAGGCGCCGAACGTGGTGAATATCGCGCGGGCCACACCGGCCACGTGTACGCTGGTGGTGCGGCATTTGGACCGTCCTGGCGTGCTGGCCGGCGTGCTCGATCTGATCAGCTCGGCCCGCATCAACGTCCAGGAGATGGAGAATATTGTATTCGACGGGGCGCAGGCGGCGGCCGCGCGCATCAACCTGGAGACGGCGCCGGCCGCGGATCTGCTGGATCGGATCAAGGCAGCCAATCCCAATGTGCTGGAGCTTAGCTTGATCCGCTTGGGAGGTTGAAGTTAAGGTACGTAGACCTTCGACGGACCCGCCAACTTGACATGCGGGTGTTCGCTGCCGATTCTGACATCCTCAAATCCAGGCTTATTCTCCGGCCTGGCCAGAAAAGTAAGTAAGTACTGCGAATTCAAGCGCAGGCTCAGATCGTCCAAAAAGGGAGCCAGGGACACCGGATTTTGCGTGCCCAGCCAATACATATAGCCTCCCGTTTCGTCGCTGAGCTGCCCGAGATAGTTCTGGCCCCAAAAGAGCTGCCGGCCGGCGCGGCCGAAACGCCCCGCACCTGAGTAATAGATCGAAAACACAACAATCCCGGCTCGCTGGGTCTTGTCGATGGCCGCATTCAGGTACGGATTATTGGGACCGGAACCATAATCGGGATCGATGCCGCTGGTCACCATCAGCACCTCACGGGGCGCGGAGCCGGCGGGCCATTTCTTGATCAGTTCCTCCAATGCGATGTACGGGCTGGCGGAAATGCCCGCCATGCCCAGCGGAAGGCGTAGCGCGTGGGCTGCCAGTCCGTGGTCCGAGGTCAGCGGCTGGACCATTTGGACTGTGCCGTTTCGCATGTAGCCGATGCCGATTTGAGTGGTGGCGGGTTGAGTGAGCACGAATCTCTTCAGGTCGGCCAGTTGCGTGCCGAGATTGGTGCTGGAGCCGTCATCGATCAGCAGCCAGAGCTGCAGGCCGTTTTGGCTGCGCAAGGGCTCCAGGGCGGTGATCTGCATGTGTTGTCTGTTTTGAGAGACGAATACGTCGTCCACGGTCAATTGCGGGGCGGGGGCGTCTTTTTGCCCGGTAGCGGTGACGATGACGCTGACAGGCGAGCCGGGCGCCGGAATATCGCGCGCGGACAATGCGCCCACCGCGATCAATGCGGCGATCAGTGTGCCGATGCGGAACATAGAATTATCCTTCCACAGGGTTGGACGTATGGAAGTCAGCCGGGGATACAATGCGCGGGGCGGCGTTGAGACGCGCGTTAGAATGAACAAAATGCG
>DATNMW010000305.1:0-13610 GCA_035602155.1 Bryobacteraceae bacterium
CTCCGCCGCCGTCATCGAACCGGAATCTCGCGTTCCCGCCATCATGAGCGATCTGGGCGAGGCGTTCTATCCGAATTTTACCGATGCGCAGGCGCCCCGCACCATCGAAGTTGTGGACTACGACGAAGCCACAGCCATCGCGCTGCCGCTGAAGGTGCAGTTCCAGCAGGGCAAGTGGGTGATCGCGTCGCACTACAATTACCGGGTGGATATTGGCGACCGGCTGGCCAAGACAGCCGCGGCGCTGATGTATCTGAAGAAGGATATGGTGCGCTCGGATTCGGCGCTGGATCATGCCAAGTATGGCGTGGTCGATCCGCTGGATGAGAAAGCCGGCGGTCTCACGGGGCGCGGCAAGCGTGTGACTCTGCGCGATGCGAACGGCGCGGTTCTTGCCGATTTCATTTTGGGCAAGCCCGTGGAAGGCAAGCCGGGTTACCGCTACGTGCGCGTGCCCGGACAGAAGCGCACCTACGCGGTGAAGACCGATGCGGATCCTTCGGCGCACTTTGCCGACTGGGTGAATGCGGGGCTGCTGCGCATCGCCAGCGCGTCCATCCGCAAGGTGACCATCAACCGCTATAACATCGATGCCGCCGCGGGCCGCATGAGCAACTCGGAAACCACGGTGCTGACGCAGGATAACGGCGCGTGGAAGGCGGGCAACGGGGAGAAGATGAACCTACCCGCGGTGCATGCCATGGCCGCCGCGCTGGATGGTCTGAAGATCGTGGATGTGCGCCCGAAGCCTCCCGGTCTGGCTGCCGGGTTGCGGCACGAGGAGGTGAACCTTACGCTCGAAACCGCGATGTCGTTGCAGAAGGCAGGCTATTTCATTACGCCGCAGGGCCGCGTGTTTTCCAGCGAAGGCGACATGATTGTGGAAACCAGCGGCGGCCTGATTTACCAATTGCGCTTCGGCGACGTGGCCGCGGGGGATACCAAATCGGGCGCGCCTTCGGACAACCGCAATCTTTTTGTGATGGTGCACTTTGACGCCGCCAAGGCCGCGGCTTACGGTGGGGATGCGGGCGCCGGGGAACGCACTGCCCGCGAGTTGAACGACAAGTTTGCGGACTGGTATTACGCGATCGGCGGCAAGGATTTCCAGAATTTGCGGCTGGGGCGCGGGCCAACGGCGCCGAGCGCGCCGCAAGAAGCGGCGCCGGCCGCGAACCCTCAGGTGCCGGCTGCGCCGCCCTCTTAGGCTTCCCGCCGGCCATTCCCGGGCTGGTTGCGGTGCTATCCGTTTCTCTTCCGACTCTACCAACGAGTCCTTTGCGATTCGACATATGCACAGAGCTGCCGGACGTCTTCAATCGCTGCCGTCAGCCGGCCGGGAGTGATTGCGGCGGGGAAGTGCCGTCGATTTCGGTGTCATGGGTCACACCGTTGAGGCATAGATTGATCTGCTCGATGCGCTCCTTTGGCACGGGCGCCTCCGTCCAATCGAATTTGGTGCGATTTGCCAAGTATGAGCAGTATCGTTCGAACCAGCCGTGCTCTTTGCCCTCCTGGCGACCGAGGAGACGAGGGAACTCCTCGTCCACAACACCGGCTTCTCGCGTTATAAATGCCCGTAGATAGTCTTGAAGCGCCTTCTGAACCAGACCGAGGCAGCAGTGCCCAAGCACCGCAACGAATCGTCAGCGTCCCCCCATTCGAGTTCGTCTTCCGGGCCGCTGAAATAGTCGGCGTCTCTCTTGGCAGCTTCGCGAATGGCGCCGCAGCTCTACTGTAAAATCTTTCGATGAAGTCCAGCCGGCCGTTGAGAAAATAGAGGATATCCACGTGTAGCGCATCCCCCTCCCAATCTCGTTACTAAAACACCACAGGCCGACGCCGATCCCGCGCGGTTAGTGCGCCCGGCCTAACGCCATTATTTCGTTCATCGGAACCAACGCTGGATCTCCTCGCGATTTCTTTCACTGATCTGATTCTTAATAAAATCGTTAACCATTTGAGGCTCAGGTTGGTGGAGAACTGCGCTCACACGGAAATCGTATGTGTCCCAATTTGCCGCGTCTTTGAAGAGGATCAGGCCAAGTCCAAACCGCTCGCACTCGTCCTGAATTCTGTCGTATAGCGGACTGGCGTCGTAGTCGTCCGAATCGGGAAATGCAAGGTAGCTGCGGTGAGCGAAGGCCGAATGGGCGGCGGCTTCGAAAACGCCATCCAAGGCGGTGTCGATGTCGGGCTTGATCTCAGACCCGACGTCACCTTGATAGCGATGCAGACGTTTACATATGTCCCGAACAAGCTTTTCCAAGTAATAACGTTCGACCCTTCAAAATCGCCGTCTGGAAAGGCTCGTAAAGAGACGCCTCGGAGATTGCGGTAGGAGGAACCGAAGATAACCACGGGGCGGGCTCGGCCGCCGAAGGCACACGGCGCACCGACCCGCCGTGCCCTCGTCCCTTCTCCAGCTTGCCATCCGCGATTAGAGAATTTCGAAGGTCCCAGTAATCATCTTGGCCAAAGTCATCGGTGGGAACCGCGGACTTTAGCTTCTCTTGTTTTGTAGAGCAGCGTTCCCTATTAGTCTTTCCGTCGGCTGGTGTGAGTTCGAATAGCTTCTGCTTGTATTCCTCCCGACGTTGCAGGTCCATGCCGGGTACGTATTAGCACGCGGCTAGTCGCCAGCGTGCTGCGGCACGGGTATGGCGTTGTCGCCTATCGGCAGCAGGATTTCCTGGGCCTCAAGCTGGGGCCACGCCGCGTGCCCAATCCTCAGGCGCGCCTGTACCTCCGCAGCCGTAGGCTGACGAATGGCTCGGCAAGCAGCGTGTAGGAGAAGTCCCGCGGGCGTATAATATGTATGAAGACAATGCCGGTAACCATCTCTGACGAGGTCCTCATGGCAGCTTCACATCAGCGAACCCGAGCTGAAGCAGGAACTTGCGCTGACGCTGTTCCAACAAGAGCGCTTGACCCTCGCGCAAGCGAGCCGTTTGGCGGAAATCGGCCAACTCGCCTTTCAAGCGCTGCTGGCGAAACGCGAGATCCCCATCCATTACGGGGTTGAAGAGTTCCGTGAGGATCTCCGGACCTTGCGCCATGCGGAACACGTTTGATCGTTGTCTCCGATACGTCTCCGATCCTGAACCTCGCGCGTATCGGTCGCCTCGATCTGTTGCAGTTGCTCTACCGGCAGGTTCTCATTCCTGATGCCGTATTCGAGGAATTGACAGATTCTAAGCGCGATCTGCCACCCGCGATCGATCTGGCTTCGATGCAATGGTTGATAGTCTTAGCAGCAACAAACCAGAGCCGCATAGGGGAGCTTTTGGAAAATCTGGACGCTGGCGAGGCTGAGGCCATCGTGCTTGCGATCGAGCTTCAAGCGGATCTGTTGCTCGTCGACGAAAGGCGCGGCCGTAGGGCCGCGGCTGCGGCCGGCCTGACGATTATGGGCCTCATTGGTGTCGTGGCACGGGCGAAAAGGGCTGGGCTGATTGATCGGGCCAAGCCCCGTGCTTGACGAGTCGATACGGGTCGCTCACTTCTGGATCAGCCCTGAACTTTATTCAGAGGTCCTCGCGGAACTGGGCGAGCTTCCCTTCAAGTCCTAAGGCGCGCGCGCAGGATAACGGCGCGTGGAAGGCGGGCGACGGGGAGAAGTACGCCGCAGTGCCGTGTGTTTTCCGGCGAAGGCGACATGATTGTGGAAACCAGCAGCGGCCTGATTTACCAATTGCGCTTCGGCGATGTGGCCGCGGGGGATACTGAATCGGGTGCGCCTTCGGACAACCGCAATCTTTTTGTGATGGTGCACTTTGACGCCGCCAAGGCCGCGGCTTACGGTGGGGATGCGGGCGCCGGCGAGCGCACTGCCCGCGAGTTGAACGACCGTTTCGCGGATTGGTATTACGCGATCGGCGGCAAGGATTTCCAGAATCTGCGGCTGGGGCGCGGGCCTACGGCGCCGAGCGCGCCGCAAGAGGCGGCGGCCGCGAATCCTCAGGTGCCGCCCGCACCTCCGCGGCGGTAGGCTGTCGAATGGCTCGGCGAGCAGCCAGCGGCTTGCAGTTTCGGCGTCCATGCGGTGCGTGCTATCATGCGGACTGAGCGCATCGGGCGCGACCGTGTCCGCGGGAAGGGCTGAGCCCACCGAATCGTCACCGTCACTCCAGTTTCACGACGAATCTTCTTTTCGCCCGTTACGCGGACACCGGGCAGTGACCAAAAGGAGATCGTCATGCCCACTACCGGAAATTCCTATCCGTTGCGCCGTCTGCCTCCGCACCCAAACTTGGAGCAACTGCGCAAACAAGCCAAAGACCTGCTGGAACAGTATCGCGCCGGCGATGCGGCTGCGGTCGTGGAGGTGCGCCAGTTCGCGCGCCATCCCGACCCCGCCGCGTTCGCCCTGCACGATGCGCAGCGCGTGCTGGCGCGCGCCTACGGCCACGAGAGTTGGGCCAAGCTCAAGGCGTTCGTGGACGGCGCGAGCGTCGCCCGGCTGGCGGAAGCCGTCAACGCCGGCGACGTAACGCAGGCGCGAACGCTGCTGCATGCGCGTCCGGAACTGGCGCGCATGGATATGGCCGGCGACAACGAGCATCAGGCGCTGCATTACGCGGTGCTGCGGCGCGATGCGGTTATGGTGCGTCTGCTGATGGCGGCGGGCGCGGATGCGCGCAAGGGCATCTTTCCGCACCGCGATGCGACCACGGCGTTCGCGCTTGCGCGGGACCGGGGCTATGCGGACATCGTGGCCGCGATCGAGGAAGAGGAGCAGCATCGCCGCGAGGCGGCGAGCTGTCCCAACCTTACGGTTTCGCCGGTGCAGGAACAGATCAACCGGGCCATCCGCGACGGCGCGAATGCCGAGGCGATCCGGTTGCTGGAGGCGGGCGAATCCCTGGGCGTATCTTTGGTAATGGCGTGTGATCGCGATGGCGCGACGCCGCTGCACGCAGCCGCGCAAGCCTGGAACTTGGAAATGGTGGCGTGGCTGCTGAGCAAGCGCGCGAACCCGCGGAAGCGGGATCTGAAAGGCTGGACACCGCTGGACCGCGCCGCGCTGGCCGCCGATCCACGGAATGATACGGCGCAGGGGTTTCCGGTTGTAGCGCGGCGCCTGTTGGCGCATGGCGCGGACGTGACCATCCACGCGGCGGTGGCTCTGGCGGACACCGTGCGCATCCGGGAACTGGTGCTGGCCGATCCCGGCGTGCTGCGGGAGAGCCGCTGGCAGACGGGCGGTCTGCTCACCCTGGCGGTGAAGCATGGGCACATCCATATCGTCAGGCTGCTGCTCGACCTGGGGGCCGATGTGGACGAGCGCACCATGCTGCATGAGCTGGAGGAGCCCACCCTAAGCTGGGGCAGTCCGTTGTGGTTTGCATCGCTGGCGGGGCGGCGCGACATTGCGGAGTTGCTGCTCGACAGGGGCGCCGATCCGAACGCCAATGTTTACGCGTCCGGCTGGCCGATCGACCATGCCTACCGTCATCGAGACGAGCCTATGAAGCGGTTGCTGCTGGCGCGGGGGGCGAAGCCGCAGCCTTGGACCATCACGCTGGTGCAAGATGCCAATGGGGCGCGGCGCATGTTGGAGGCGGACGCGAGCGAAGATCTGGCGCGGGAACTGGCGTGGTCGGCGGCGTGCAACGGGTGCCCGGCCATAGTGGAGCTTGCGCTGCCCCGGCTGAGTTGGCCGGCGGACGATCCGCGCTGGCATTGGATCCTGATCCAGCCGATTCGTAGCGTGGGCGACAGGTCCGAGGATGCGGACTTCTTTGCGTCTATGGCACTGCTGCTGCGGCATAGGATCGATCCGAACATAACGCGCCGCGGGGAAACGGCGCTGCACTACACGGCCGCGCGGGCCAACCCCACGGAGGCGCAACGCGTGCGATTCGCCGCGATGCTGCTGGACCACGGCGCCCGGCTCGACGCACGGGATGAACTGCTGCGGTCCACGCCGCTCGGCTGGGCATGCCGTTGGGGGCGGCGGGAACTGGTTGAACTGCTGATCGCGCGCGGCGCGCCGGCCGGTGAGCCGGATGCCGAAACATGGGCTACGCCGCTGGCTTGGGCGGATAAGATGCGCCACGGCGAAATTTCGCGACTGTTGCGCGGACATGGCGCTGTGCGGTGAGAGGGCCGGAACTGGGCTAAGAAACAAAGGCTGGCGGCGTGAGACAATCGCGGATCGCATGCGGAACCGCCTGCGCCACCAACGAACAAAGTTTCCCCCAGGAGAGGAATAGCGCCCTGGGGGCACTCTGAATGTTATGGTAAGCCAAAGAGGAGCGTGGTAAAGCCTTTACAGTGTCCATCACCTATTACAAACTGCCCAACGGCCTGCGCGTGATCCTGTCGCCCGATTCCACGGCGCCGACGGTGGTCGTCGCGGTGTATTACCGCATCGGATTTCGCGTGGAGCCTAAGGATCGCACGGGCTTCGCGCACCTGTTCGAGCACATGATGTTTCAAGGCTCGAGGAACCTGGGCAAGATGGAGTTCATCCGCCTGGTGCAGGAAAACGGAGGGGTCCTGAACGGGTCCACGCGGTTCGATTTCACCAATTACTTCGAGCTGCTTCCGTCCAACAAGCTCGAAACCGCGCTCTGGGCCGAAGCCGACCGCATGAAGGGCTTGGCCATCACCGACGAGAATCTGAAAAATCAGCAGGACGTGGTAATCAACGAGGTGGAGGTGGCTGTCCACAACCAACCCTACGGCGGGTTCCCCTGGCTGTGGATGCCGCAATACGCCAACTCGAACTGGTACAACTCGCACAATTTTTACGGCGAGCTGAAAGACATCGAAGCCGCCACGCTGAGCGAGGTGCAGACCTTCTTCGACACCTACTATGCGCCCAATAATGCGGCCCTGGCCATTGTGGGGGATTTCGATCCCGACCAAGCCCAAGCCATGATCTTGAAATACTTCGCTGCCATCGGCCCGGCCAATCTGCCGCAGCCGCCCGATCTCAGCGAGCCACGCCAGGAAGAGGAAAAGACCGCCACGCGGCAAGATCCCTTGGCGAACCGTCCGGCCCTGGCCTTCTCGTACCACATGCCACCGCGAAATTCGCCGGAGTATTTCGCCATGGGCCTCCTCGATCAGATGCTGGTGCAGGGCGACGACAGCCTGCTCTATCGGGAACTGGTCAAGAAGCACGGGTATACCGGCGAACTGGGCGGCGCAATCAACGAGTTGGGCAATATGTTCGATTACGACGGCCCCATGCTGTGGACCGCCGCGCTCTTCCATGACGCCACGGTCAAGCCCGAACAAATCTTGTCGGCCATTGACGAAGTCGTCGAAAAGCTGCGATACAAGCCGGTGGAGCAAAGCCTTGTGGATCGCAGCATCACCAAGATGCGCTCCAACCTTTACGACACTTTGACGCAGTTCGGAGGCTTCGGGAGAGCCGACCTGATGGCCTGTTACGCGCTGTTCGACGACGATCCTTCCAAGATCGATTCGCTCGAATCCGAATTCCGCAAAGTGACGCCGCAACTGATCGCGCGCACGGCGCGCGAATATCTGCGTAAAACGAACCGCACCGTGCTGCTGATTGAGCCGGGCGCCGGCTCGCCGGCCGCGGAAACGGAGGAATCCAATTGAACCGGACTGACGTGTTCGCGGCCACCCGGGACACCCCGCCGCAAGGGCCGCCGCCGAAGCCTTTCCAACTGGCTGCTACGACCGATTTCACTTTGCCGAACGGCATGCAGGTGACCATGGTCCCTTACGGGATCGTGCCCAAGGTCGCGGTGCGCCTTTTCGTGGGCGCGGGAGCCATCGACGAATCCGCAGCACAGGTGTGGCTCTCGAAGCTGACCGCCGCCTTCATGAAGGAAGGCACCGGCACGCGGTCCGCCGAGCAAGTCGCGCGGGAAGCGGCCGAGATGGGCGGCCAAGTGGAAACCGGCGCCAGTTCCGACTTCAGTTCGGTGGGCGGCGTGGCGCTCTCCGATTTTGGGCCGAAGTTCGTGGCGCTGCTGGCCGATGTGCTCACCGCCGCGTCGCTTCCCGCGGCGGAGCTACCCAGGCTGAAGGCCGATTTGCTGCGGGATCTCTCGATCGAAAAATCGCAGCCCGAGTCGCTGGCCCGCGAGCGCTTTCTGGCTACCCTGTTTCCCAATCATCCCTACGGCCGGGCGTATCCATCGGAGAGCGGGCTGCAGGGCTACGCGATGGAAAACGTGCAGGCGTTTTACGGGGAGAATTTCTGCGCGGCGCGCACGCATCTGTATATCGCGGGCAAGCTCGAGGGCGATTTGCACCGCGTGATTGAAGACGCGTTCGGCGGTTGGGACAAAGGTACGCCCGCGCCCGAGCTGCAGGCGCAGGCGGTGAAGACGCGCTCTTTCCAGTTCATCGACCGGCCTGGAGCCGCCCAGTCGAACCTCATGATCGGCCTGCCGGTAGCGGCGCCGTCCAGTCCGGATTACATCAAGCTGGATGTCATGGATTCCTTGCTGGGCGGCTCCTTCGCCTCGCGCATCACCAGCAATATTCGTGAAGATAAGGGCTACACGTATTCTCCGCACAGCAAGATCGGCACGCGCCGGCACTTCGCCTACTGGATGCAATCCGCCGATGTAGCTACCGACGTCACGGGGCCGGCGCTACACGAGATTTTCTACGAGATCGACCGGCTGCGGCAAGATCCGCCGTCCGGGGAGGAACTGGAGGGCATCCGGAGCTATCTCGCGGGACTCTTCATCCTGCGCAACACGATCAGCCCGGACGCCATTATCGCGCAACTGCATTTTGTGGATTCGCAGGGGCTGGACCGGTCCTACCTATCCACCTATACGCAGAAAGTCATGGACGTGAAGCCGGGCGATGTGCAAGGCGTGGCGGAAACCTACCTGGCGCCGTCGAAGATGACAATAGTCGTGGTAGGCGACAAGGCCAAGATCGCCGACCAGATCGCCGAGTACCAAGAAGCCACGGAACAGGAACCACAGATGGACACAGATGCACACAGATAAGAAGTTCGTTCGTTTTATCTGTGTTTATCTGTGTTCATCTGTGGTACCACGTTGCCGGTTGTGTTCGCCACTGCCGTCCGGATTCATGGTCCACACTTCGGCATAGGCGTTGGGGTTGGACTGCTTCATCCCATCGATGTCGAACTCGAAGGCAATCTTCTTTCCATCGCTGGACCAATTCGTGTCGCCAGCTTCATCGGGCGCCTCGAAGTGGGTGAGTTGTTCCTGCTGGCTGCCGTCCGCGTTCATGGCGAAGATGTTGAGCTTGTTTCCGCCTTCGCGATCGGATCCAAACGTGATTCGGGTTCCGTCCGGAGACCACACGGGGTCGGCATTGTTCGCGCCGCTGGTGAGCTATTGGAGGCCGGCGCCGAAGATGACAATAATCGCGGTAGGCGACAAGGCCAAGATCGCCGACCAGATCGCCGAGTACCAAGAAGCCACGGAAAAGGAACCACAGATGGACACAGATGCACACAGATAAGAGGTTGCCCGTCTTTATCCGTGTCTATCTGTGTTCATCTGTGGTTCCTTTCTTGCGCTATGCGAAGCTTCGCACAGCCGCGGCTTCGTCGTCATGCACGTCGAAGACCGTGTACAGCTTGGTGATCTGCAACAGATCCTTGACCCGCTTGGTAAGGTTGAGCAGCTTCAGCTGGCCGCCCTGGTTGGTCACCGTGGTGAAGCCGGACACCAACTCGCCGATTCCCGAACTATCGATATAGGAGACATCCCCGAGATTCAACAGGATCTTCTTCTGGTTCTTGCCCACCATATCGCGCAGCATGTCCCGCAGCGCACTGGACCCCTCGCCCAAAGTGATCCTTCCGGCCACATCCACCACGCTCACGTCGCCAACTTGTCTCGTGCTTAACTTTACACTCACTGAAATATGCCTCCTTATGGTCTTCTTATTTCGACACCAGGTGCTTCACCAAAGTTACTTCGGTACCCGACGGTTCCAGGCGGCGCACCCGAAAGTCGTCCATGAAAGCCTTGATCAGGAAAATGCCGCGGCCGGAATGCCGCAGCAGGTTCTCCTGCGCCAGCGGGTCCGGCAGATTGTCGTAATCGAAACCTTCGCCCTGGTCCGCGATCCTCACGACAAATTCCCCGGGCGTCTTGGAAACCGACAGACGCACCTTTTTATGGGCGTTGTACCGATTGCCATGCACGACGGCGTTGACCATGGATTCCCGCACGGCCATGGCGATCTTGTGCAGGTCGTCCTCCGGGACTCCGGCTTTTTCGGCCTCCTGCAACGCCAATTCTTCAGCGTTATCCACGCTTTCCAAGGTCGAGTCCAGAAACCGTTCGATGGTTTCCGTATCGGCGCGCGAGTTTTTTCCCATAGTCAAGACACCACAGCGCATGGCCAAAACGAATGGCTAGAATAAATTACCGGCGCGTTGAAAGTCAAGAAGCCTTCCCTTGCCGCCGAGCCACTACCTTCAGAAGTCCGGAAAAAATCTCGGCACTGGACTCGGCAGGCGGAACCGCTGGCCCCAGCGGCGGCCTCCAAAGCGTCATTCCTGCACCGCGGCTTTGGCCTGCTCATTGGCGCCCGAGGAGCGCTCCAGTTCGGCAAGCTTCTTTTTCATCCGCGCGGCGTCCTCCGCGTCCGGCGCCAGCACCAGATAGTAACGCAAGTGCGCCACGGCGCCAGCATAATCCTTCTTCCGCGCCAGAACCATCGCCAGTACTTGTTCGAGTCTTGGAAACCGGTGTGGCGCATCCAGCTTGGCCCCCTCGCGCGCGCTCTTCTCCGCCTCGTCGATTCGGCCCAGATTCAAGTTGGCGGTGGCGTTGTAGAAGTACGCCATCGGATAGTCCACGGCATCCAGTTTAATCAGCCGGCTGGTGATCTCCGCCAGCCCAGCCCAGTTTTCGGCGTTGGCCTCCAGTTCGGCAAGCTGCGCATATGGACTGACGAACTTGGTATCCGCCGCCATCGCTTTCGCAAAAGAACTACGCGCCTGTTCGAGATCCTGGCTCTGCACCTGAACGCGCCCGAGTTCATACCACGCCGCCGCATAGTTCGGATAAATATCCACGGCGTTCCGAAGTTCCTTGCCGGCCTCCGGCAGTTTGTTTTTCCGTAGATCCTGAAGCGCCCTCTGGTAAGCCTGCCGGGCCGCCTTGGGGGCCTGCAGACTGGTCATGCTAACGGCGGATCCCTCGACATTGGCCAACCGGTGCAATACGATCGTGCCGACGTTCGGATCGTCCAGCAGGCGCCGTCCTCCCAGACTGACGCGGTCCGAGCGAAAGCCGGATAGCACCGCGCGCAAGTCGCAGTTGTCCAGCCGCGTGTTGGGCGCGCCGGCCAACTCCGGCTGCGGGCCCGCTCCATTGGCAACGCTGGCTACCGGGCGGGACGTGCCCGGCAAGGAAGAGCCATCTTCGCTGGCATCCTGCATGACGACGGAGGTCTGGCCGATCTGAAAACTGAAACGCCCCTTTTGATCGGTGTAGGCTTGGGCCCGCGGCGACCCGCCGCAGACGCGCTCAATTGTCACGGGCTCCGGTGGCGATGTGCCGTCGTCCAGCATGACGTTGCCGCTCAAATACAGGCCCCCGTTCAGGGAACCGGTTGCCGGTCCGTTCGGTTGGCCAGGCGTGCCAGGCGGAAGACGACCTGCGCCCGATCCGGGAGCATTTCCGCCAGGTGTTGGGGGCGGTGTCTTTTGCGCCCATACAGCGTGGCAGAAGATGGCGGTCCCCATCGCCAGTCCAGCGAAGCTTCGCATCCGGATGCCCATCCGCATGGCGGCACCCCCTTTCGTTAGTCACATTATACATGCCTCGGGGCTTGCTAGAATATTGCTTCGCCGGATGGTCCCATGAAAACGTTCACACTCTTCTCCGCCGCCGCCCTGCTCCTGTTGCTGGCTGGATGTTCGACCGAATCCCCCGTGCCGCAAAAGAAAGCTGAGGAAAAGCCGCCCGAGCCCGTTACGGGCCGTTACGCCCTCCAGCAGATGTATATCGCCGCGCGCGCCTGGTCCGCGGACCTCCAGATCCTCAGAGTCACCAGCATTTTGCTGCCGGAGGTCAAGGCCGCGCCCGGAAAGGCGGCCGCGTGGCGAGCCCTCTTCGTGTCCGCCAGCAAAAGCAAGGCCCACGATTGGACCTACTCGGTGGTGGAATCCGAGGGCAATCTGCATAAAGGCGTGTTTGCCGGGTTCGACCAAAGCTGGTCCTCCTCGGGAGAGGCGAAGCCGTTCTCCATGGCCGCTGTGAAAGTCGATTCCGATGAAGCGTATCAGACGGCGCTGAAGAAGGGCGCCGAGTACGACAAGAAGAACCCCGGTAAGCCCATCATTTTCCTGTTGGAGGACAACAAGCAATTCCCCGACGCCAGTTGGCGGGTGATCTGGGGGGAGTCCGCAGGCACCAGCAACTTCTCGATCTTCGTGGACGCCAGCACCGGCGGATACCTGACAACCATTCACTGAGCGCGGCTCACGAAGTAAAACCTGGAACCACAGATGGACACAGATGCACATTGATAAGAACAGATTTTTGGGTTATCCGTGTCTATCTGTGTTGATCTGTGGTTCCTTCTGCCTGCTGGGCGCCGCCACGCTGCCGGCGCGCGAGCCCGACACGATCGCCAGCCGTTACGCCGCCGCGGATTTTCCGCTCACCGCCAACCCATGGGCGGCACAATGGAAGAACGCGCCCGGCGTCTTCGCCGAAAATGGACCGCGCGGCGAACCCGTCCCCGGTCATCGCACTGAAATCCGCTCCCGCTGGACCAGCGCCAACATTTACTTCCTGTTCATTTGCCCCTACCGGAAATTGCACCTGAAACCCAATCCTTCGCAAACCGCCGAAACCAACGAACTCTGGAACTGGGATGTAGCCGAAGTCTTCGTGGGCAGCGACTTCCGGAACATCACCCGCTACAAAGAATTCGAAGTCTCGCCGCAAGGCGAATGGGTGGACCTGGATATCGACCGCGTGAACCCGCTCCCCGAAGGCGGCTGGCTCTGGAATTCAGGGTTTGCGGTAAAAGCCCGCATCGACGCCGGCAAGAAAATCTGGTATGGCGAAATGCGCATCCCGCTGCGCTCCATCGATAGCCGTCCACCGGCGGCCGGCCTGCAAATGCGCATCAATTTCTACCGCTGCCAGGGGCCCGAGCCCGGCCGCAAATTTATCGCCTGGCAACCGACCGGAGAAGGCAGCTTTCACGTGCCGCAAGCATTCGGCCTGCTGAAACTCGTCCCATGATGCACGAATGATTCACGAATGATGCACAAATGATCTCCCCCCCAGCCGCCAAATCACTGCGTATTTCACACGTCGGCTTGCGCGGCGTGGTGGGCTCCGGGCTCACTGCCTCGCACGTGCTGGATTTCGCCGCCGCATTCGGCACGTTCCTGGAACCTGGCGGCGCGGTAGTGATCGGCCGCGACCCGCGCGCGAGCGGCGTCATGATGCGCGAAGGCTTGCTGGCCGGATTGCTCGCCTGCGGGCTTGACGCGATCGATCTGGGCATCGCGCCTACGCCCGTGATCCAGCACTCCATCCGCCGCCGTGACGCCGCCGGCGGGGTCTCCATCGGCGCCAGCCACAACAGCGCCGAGTGGAATGCGCTGAAGTTCTTCGGCCGCGACGGCAGCTATCTTTCCACCGCCGAAG
>DATNMW010000306.1:0-13018 GCA_035602155.1 Bryobacteraceae bacterium
CGGATCTGCGTCAGCAGTGGGAGACGGCGCGCGCGGGGGCAGGGAAGAAATTTATTCTGACTCCGGGATGCTCGGTACCCAACGATTCCACCGACGAAGAGTTGATGCGGCTGGTGAAAGTCACGGGCGCGTGAGACCGAAGAGCGGGGCCTGGAGGCCCCGCGCAGACCTGGAGGTCCGCCCCACAGGGAGGTCATTGGAGATCCTCGGGGCGCAGCACATGCGCGCGGTAGCCGCTGAGAGCGAAGGTACGGCGCTCGCCGCCCGTCATCCACCAGATCTCCAGCGACATGCGGTCGAGCGATTGCTGGCCCGGCACCGGCGATGGCGGCATTTCGAAACGTGTCAGGCGGGCGCTCCAGCCGCCTTCCACGCCGCCCGTCAAGGAAGGGTCCAAAGCGCCGTGGACCGGAGTATTCAGGGGAAAAAGGGGGTCCAGCAGCAACTCGTCCATCTTGGAACGCGCCAGCAGCGCCGCGCGGTCGCGGTTGGTGACGCGGGTGGCGTTGCGCATGGAAGCGGTGATCTCGGCCATCAGGCCGATTACGGCGATGCCCATGATCAACGTGGCCACCAGCATTTCGAGCAGAGTGAAGCCATACTGTTTGCCGGGCTGTTTCATGGCGACTCCGGCTGCTCGATCTCGGTCACGCCCGTAATGGGATTCAGGCGCACGATGCGGCGCGCCCCGCGCCGGTTGCCGATTTCGATGCCAATACGCGGTGGCACACCGCCTGGCTGTATCAGGAATCGCCGTGGCTCATCGGTAAGCTCCTCCAGAGGAGGCCAGACGGCCTGTAGCGTGATGCCCGGCGGCAAATTCAGCTTCTTCATGAAGGCGGCTTCGGGCGATCGCATGGTCACGCTGTTCTCCTTAATGGAGATGGACAACTCGATGGCCTGCTGGCGGCGCTCCGCGCGGTTGGCGGCGACATTCATAAAGGCGGCCACCGATCGCGCTGCCCCAGCCAGTCGGATGTTCTCCAGGCCGGCAATGGTGCTGGGTGCGGAGACGCCTACAATCAGGGCGATGATGGCCAGTACCACCATCATTTCCATCAAGGTGACGCCGCGGGATACAGCGGGTCTGGAGGCCCGCCGCAGGCGTGGACGCCCGCCCCACGCTGAAGGATAGTGGTACAGCAGCCTATTTCCAGTTGGCAATGTCGGCATTGGTGCCCTCGCCGCCGGGCTGGCCGTCGGCGCCGTAGCAAATTATGTCGGGCTCCTCGCCGTGCTCGCCGGGGTACTTGTAGATATACGGGTGTTTCCACGGGTCCAATGGGATATCCTTCTTCATATAGGGCCGCAGCGCTTCCAAACCCTGCTCCTGTGCGGGAAAGACGCCGTTGTCCGCGTGATACTGCACCAGGGCGGCCTCGAAGCCTTCGATCTGCACGCGCGCCGCGGTAACCTTCGCCTTGTCGGCTTGCTTGAATAGATTGGGACCCACCAGTACGGCGAACAGCGCGATGATGATCACCACCACCATCATCTCGATCAGGGTCACACCCGCCTGGGTACGTCTTCGTCGATTGTTTATCTTCATATGGCCACGTCGTTGATACTGGTGATCGCCACCAGAATGCTCAAAATAAATCCGCCGACGATCACTCCCATTACCAGGATGACGATCGGCTCGAAGACCGCGGTAAAGCGTTTGATGGCCGCGCGCGTATCTTCTTCGTAGATGTCCGCCATGCGGGTGAACATCGAATCCAGCCTGCCGGTTTCTTCGCCGACCGTCAAGAGGTGGCCGACCAGCGGCGGAAAGACGCCCACCTTGGTGATGGGAGCGGCGATGCCTTCGCCGCGCTTGACGCCCTGCGAAACGGCATCCAGGCCGCGAGCCATGTAACGATTGTTCAGGATTGCGCCGGAGATGCCTATGGCTTGCACCAGCGGCACGGTGTTGCCGATCAGGGTGGCCATGGCGCGCGCGAAACGCGACGTTTCAGCTTTGCGCAAGGCATCGCCCAATAGCGGCAGCTTCAGGCGCCAGGTATCCCATCGCAAGCGTCCTTTCACCGTACCGATGTAGAGGCGCACCGATACAATCACAGCGGTGACGGCCAAGGCCGCCACCCACCACCAGGTCTTCACGAAGTTGCTGGCCGCCAGCATCATTTGCGTGGGCAGGGGCATCTGCATGTGCGAATCCTCGAACAGCGCGGCGAAGCGCGGCACTACGAAGGTCAGCAGGATGATGACGGAAGCCAGGCCCACCAGGCAGAGCAGCGCGGGATAGATCATGGCCGAGACGATGTAATTGCGCAACTCGTCGCGGGAGCGCTCGAACTCCGACAAGCGCTCGAAAACAACCGCCAGCGCGCCGGATGCCTCGCCCGCGCGCACCATGTTGACGAAGAGATCGGAAAAATATTCGCCGTGGGTGGCCAGGCTGTCGGCCAGCGGTTTGCCGCCCTTGAGCACGCGCAGCACGTCCAGCACGATGGCCCGGAAGGAAGGCCGCTCGGTCAGTTCGGCGGTGATGGCCAGCGCGCGGTCCAGCGGGACGCCGGCATTCAGCAGCGTGGACAGTTCCTGCGTGAAAAATAGAACGTCACGCCGCCGTCCGCTGGCAAAGTCCGGCAGTTTCAGCTCATGAGATTTCTTTGCCTCTACGCCGACGTAGACGGGGGTGAGTCCCTGTTTGCGCAATTCGCGCGCGACGTATTTGTCGGACTCGCCAGTGAGGCGTCCGGTGCGGACTTTACCGTCGATGGCTACCGCTCGAAAGAAGAAAGTAGTCACGCTACTCCCCCACTTCCAAAAAACAAATTGGAGGGCGGGCAATCTTGCCCGCAGCCGGCTTTCAGCCGGCTTGGTGCTGTGAGAGTTTCTCTATCACCGGCGCACCACATAGAAGTATGCGGCATTATGAACGGCGGCTGCCCCATTGGGATTCGGTCGACCAGCCCCTGTTTGTCACGTTCCGATTGCATGGCAGTCTTCCCCGCAGCCGGGTGTTCCCGCCAGCCGCACTGATAACGGCGGGCAAGGCATTCGTAGCTGTCGACCGGTTGCTGGACGCATGCACTGATGGCCCGTCGTTCTTGCGGCGCAAAGAAATTGCGGAGATGATGGTGGCGGCTTTGCGGCACGGAGACTGCGAATTGCAGCGGTATGAGCTCCATTCGTTCGTCGTGATGCCTAATCACGTGCATCTCTTGGTCACACCGCACGTTCTTGCCGCCAAATGGCTGGGTCCACTGAAGGGATTCACAGGCCATCAGGCCAATCGTATGCTCGGTACTCATGGACCTTTTTGGCAGGAGGAAAGCTTTGATCGTCTGGTCCGATCCGACGCACAGTTTGATCGGATCCGCGATTATATCGAGCAGAATCCGGTTAAGGCTGGGTTGGCTGGCAGTGCGGAGGAGTTTCGGTGGTCTAGTGCTTATGGGGACAGAGCCGCCTGAAAGGCGGCTGCGGGCAGGATTGCCCGCCCTCCAAGAGTTGCTCAGGGGGAACTTGGAGGTAAGTGAGGGTAAGGCGCGGGGCATTTAGAATTCCTGGGTCACTCGCATGACCTCCGCCACCGTGGTCGACCCCATGCGGATCTTGCGCCAACCGTCTTCACGCAAGTTGCGCATGCCGTAGCGGCGAGCTGCCTGCGTGAGTGCACCCGCGTCTTCATTCTTCATGATGCGCTGGCGCAGCTCATCGTTGAGTTCCATCATTTCAAAGATGCCCATGCGGCCGGTGTATCCGGATCCGCTGCATTGTTCGCAACCCGCGCCGCGCCAGGTGTCCAAGCGCTCGCCCTCGGGCGAAATGGCATTGCCCGCGGCGGTCTTGCAGTTCGGGCAGACGAGCCGCACCAGGCGCTGCGCCAGCACCGCCACCAGCGAAGACGTGACCAGATAATTCTCCACCCCCATGTCGGTGAGGCGCGTGATGGCGCTGGGCGCGTCGTTGGTGTGCAGCGTTGAGAACACCAGATGGCCGGTGAGCGCCGCGCGAATGGCGATATCCGCCGTTTCGCGGTCGCGGATCTCGCCGACCATGATGACGTCCGGGTCCTGCCGCACGATATGCCGCAAACCCGACGCGAAGGTCAGCCCGATCTGCGGATTCACATGGATCTGGTTGATGCCGTCCATCTGGTATTCGACGGGGTCTTCGATGGTGATGATCTTCTTGTCCGGAATATTGATCCGCTTGAGCGCCGAATAAAGCGTGGTCGACTTGCCGCTGCCGGTTGGTCCGGTGACCAGGAAAATGCCGTGGGGCAGGGAAGTGAAATGCTCCATGCGGCCCAGCATGAAATCGTCGAAGCCCAGCCGCCGCAAGTCGTAGAAGTCGCCCGCGGAACGGTCGAGCAGGCGCATGACCACGCTTTCGCCGTAGAGTGTGGGCAGCGTCGAAACGCGCAAATCCACCTCGCGGCCCAGGATTTTGATCTTGATGCGGCCATCCTGCGGCAGCCGCCGCTCGGCGATGTTGAGCTTGGCCATCAGCTTCAGGCGCGAGATAATGGCGGACTTCAGTTCGCGCGGCGGCGCTTCCTGGTTGAACAGCACGCCGTCCACGCGGAAACGCACGCGAAACTCTTTTTCGAACGGCTCAATGTGGATGTCGCTGGCGCGATGCTCGATGGCCTGCCCGATCATGGCGTTGACCAGCCGGATAACGGGCGCCTCGCTGGCCATGTCGCGCAGATGCTCGAGGTCTTCGTTGGCCTGCGCGGCGCCGATTTCCGCGTCGAGGGAGGGTTGGGCGCTCTCGCCGTAGTGCTTGTCGATGGCGTCGATGACGTCCTGTTCGGAGGCTAGGGCGGTTTCGATTTTCAGGCCGGTGAAAGCGCGCACCGCGGCGATGGTCTCGAAATCCAGCGGATCGGCCATGGCTAGCGTGAGGGTGGAATCCCGCACGGCCATGGGGACGAAGCGGCTCTGGCGCATGAAGCGCGCCGAGAGTCCTTCGAGTTCGGCCGCCGCGGGGGGCGGGCAATCGAGTGTGACCAGCGGCAGCCCGAGTTGTTCGGAGAGGGCCGCCAGTACGTCGCGCGCGGCGATGAAGCCCATGTCCACCAGGATTTTGCCTAGCTTGTCGCCGCGTTCCCGCTGCAATTCGAGCGCGCGCTCCAGATCCTCCCGCTCGATCAGCTTCCGGGCGATGAGCATCTCGCCCAGGCGCTGCGTGCGGGGGCTGGGGGCTGGGGACTCGGGAAGGGCTTCGGTGGCGGTCAATTTAGAACTCCACCGTGCGGATGGCGGTTTCGCGCGTGGCGTTCGACAGCAGTTTTTGGCGCTCGGCCTGCATTACAACTTGGGAAGGGAGACCGCTGTAGTCCTCCCATGAGTAGTGAAACAAGGTAACCGCCAGCACCACCTGTTCGCTGGGCGGTAAATTCTCGAGCGACGCGGCGGAAGCGATCAGCATCTCGCGCATCTGCTGCTTCAGAATCGGGAGGCGCTGCACTTTGCGGTCGTGTATGCGGGCTTTTTCAACACTGGTGAACGACTGGTGAAACGGGCTGATGTTGGGGGTAAGGAACAGGTTCAGCTCGGTGCTGAAAACCGCGCCGAAGCCTTCCAGGTAGACGCCGCGCGTAGTGCCCAGAAGATCGAAGGAATCGTAGGCTCGGGCGAAACGGCCATCGCAGCTCTTCTCTATCGTTGCGAGCGCTGCACGCGTGACACGCGGATGCGTCGCCGGCGGCGCCTCTTGTCCGGCAAAGAAGAATGCCAGGAGGATCGACAGTCCGTTCATCGCGCGTCCCCGTTGGCGCTGCCGGCTTCGTTGCTGGCCAGAATCAGGGTATTCAGGTGCTTCTTCTCCACGTCGAGGTATTCCTGAACACGCACCATCATGGCTTGGGTCTCCAGTTCATGATGCTTTTCCGAAGCGGCCAGCAACTCCTGCGTCTGGCGGGCCTGCCGCGCTTCGCTTTCCGCCACGGCTCTGGCCACAGCGTCAGCCACAGCATCGTTCACGCGTTTCGAAACCTCGGTTTCCAGCGCCACGCGCGTTACAGCGGGAACCTGCGCCGCGGTTTGCGGAACGGGGCGGGTGAGCGAGAATACCACCAGGGCGGCCGAGAGCATGGCGGCCGAGGCGAAGCCCAAGCGCGCGGCGGAGCCCCACAGGGCGTCCCAGCCGCGCCGGAATGCGGAGGGTTGGAAGACCGCATCCGAAACAAAACCGATGCGCTGCGGGATTTCTTCATCGGGCAGCGCCAGCAGGGCGGTTTCGGTGCCGCGCAGCCGGTCCAGCTCTTCGCGGCAATGCGCGCAGGTCTTGACATGCACTTCCGTCAGGCGGCGCTCGTTTTCGGCGAGGTCCTTGAAATAGTAATCGCGCAGATCGAATGGCGAACAACTCATGACACACCTCTTGCTTTTACGGGTGCTTTTACGGGAGCCAGTTCGGCTTTCAGCAGGTCGAGCGCCGTGTACAGCCGGGATTTCACGGTGGAAACCGGAGCCGCTACGATCTCGGCGATCTCCTCGAATTTGAAACCCTGGTAGATTTTGAGAATAACCGTTTCGCGCTGGTCGGCGGTGAGTTTGCGCAGCGCGCCGGAAACGGCCAGGGTCAATTCCACGGGGAAGACGGCATTGCCGCCGACGGTGGCCGCGCCTTCCAGGGTTTCGGGATGGAGTTCCTCGGCCTCGCCTTCGGGGCGCCGTTTGCGGAACAGCGAATAGGCCTCGTTATGCGCGATGCGGTACAGCCACGGGGCGAACCGCGCCGGGTCGTCCAGTTTGCGGAGATTCTGGTAAGCCTTCAAGAAAACGTCCTGACTCAGATCCAGAGCGTCTTCGCGGTTGGCGACGATGCGCAACAGGTAATTGTAGACGCGCCTCTCCCATCGGGAAATGAGCAGGTTATAAGCCTCCACATCTCCCCGGCGCGCCTTACGAATCAGGTCGGCATCCTCGACCGCCCGAAAGATCAAAGCTCCGGCTCCATGTGAAAAGACGCCCGTGCGGCGGAAAAAGTCTGAACGGGTCTGGTACTAGTGTAGGGCTTTTCGTGCGCCCGGATCAGGCCAGAAGTCTCAGCGATACACATTCGGCCCTGGTGGCGTATCGGGTCAGGGCACGAAGGATTCGAACAGCCGTCTCACGATCGATAGGGCGCAACCCGGATCCCGCAGACTGTGGGGCAGGTTGGCAACGTTGGCAACCTGCGGGCCGATTGTCAATCGGCCCAGTTTGCGCGAATTTCCTTCATCGCAGACCGAATTCGCGGAGTATATCGTCGTGCGAAACTACCTTGCCCGCTTGTATTTCACCGGTCGCCTTCTCGATTGCTTTGGAATCGTCTGCTGTAACGGGTTCGTCGTCGGGCGGGGCAGACAACGCTGCGCGATAGGCCGGGCTTGTCGCCAGGTATCGCAGGTACTGCTGGGCGGCAGCCAGATCGTGCTCCGGAATCCGATTTGCCAGATCATGCAACGCTTCGCGATTCATCACCGGCCTCTGCCTTCATCTTACTCGATCCGAATATAGATGGGGCCAGGGTCAGTTCCACGGGGAAGGTGCGCCGGCGGTGGCCGCGCCTTCCAGGGTTTCAGGATGGAGTTCCTCGGTTTCGCCTTAAGCGGCTGGATTGTCCAACCAGGTCCCCCGTAGTATATTGCAGGGAGAAGCCGCATGCTGACGCTGGACACATTGCGACGGGAAAAGAAGGCCGAGATTCTGCACCGGGCAGACGCACACGGTTGCCGTAATGTCCGTGTTTTCGGCTCGGTGGCCACGGGCGAAAACAGGCCGGACAGCGACGTGGATTTCCTGGTGGACTTGGATCAGGGCCGAGGGTTGCTCGATCTCGGGGGACTGCTCTCGGATCTTCATGATTTGTTCGGCGTCGAGGTGGACGTGGTCGAAGCCGGAGGCATTCATCCCTATATTGGGTGCTTGCCGAGGTCGCGAATAACCCGGATCATGAAAGGGAGGAGCGTGGTAACGCTGGACACATTGCGTCGCGAAAGAGGGGCCGAAATCCTCCGCTTGTCTGAAGCCCGTGGCGGGCCTAATGTCTGCGTCTTCGGCTCGGTAGTCCGAGGGGACAATGGCCAGGACAGCGACGTCGACTTTCTGGTCGAGTTCGAGGAGCGCAGGACTTTGCTTGACCTCATCGGACTAAAGTTGGATCTCCAGGATTTGCTCGGCGCCACCGTCGACGTCGTAACGCCGAACAGCTTGCGCTATATTCGGGAGCGCGCGCTGGCAGAGGTTGAACCCCTTTGATCCTATGGCCCACCCTGTGGCGGCAACCAAGGCAGTCGCGATTGACATCGAGTTCGATGCACAGAGTCACTCGTTCGTCACATACGTCAAGGAACTGCATGGCATGTCCACCTACGGGGATACCGAGCTAGAGGCACTTGACAACACAGCGGAGATGGTGCGCGGCTACATCAAGTCGATGGAGGCCAACCGTAAGAGGATTCCTCTCAGCGCCGCAAGACTGAAGGCGCTGAAGCAACTCGTCGGGATTCGCTAGTGGGGCATTATCCATTCACCCTGTTCAACTGCGTCACCGCGTTTGTGCTGGCGTTGGCCCTGCTCATAGTGTGGCGGCGCTTTCGAGGGGCGCTGACTGCCAACTGGCCATTGGCCTGCTACGCCGTTATCGCGGGCTACACGATCGGCTTTTCCGGCGGGCTGAATCCTTACTGGGTGGCGGCGGGCGTGGCTTGCGCGCTGGCGATTCGCTTTGGTTTTCACCCCAGGCAGGTGCGCTGGGTGGAAGCAATTCCATTGGGATATGTGGCTTGGCGGTGCGTGGGATTGCTGTTGATGTGGTGAGTCAGTCGCGGGCCGCTCAAGGATGCACCTTCTCGTGCGTATACGGATAAGCCGCGGCGTATCAGTTGCGTGCCCGTCAAACACGCACGGCACACGTAACGCGTTGCGCGCATGTCAATCGACCTTCAATCGACCCGCTTTCGGCTCGAAGAATCGGCGCAAGGAGCCGACCAGGGGGTCGGCTGCGGACCTTGCGGCCGCTCAGGGATGCACCTTCTCGTGCTTCTCCAGCATTTCGATGAATTGCCGGATACGGCGCGCGCGCGTCTCGGCTCTCTTCACTGTCTGGATTCGCCACAGGATGGCGTAACGATTCGCGCGGTCGAGCGTCCCGAAGAAGATCCTGGCCCTCGCATTCCGGTCGAGGGCGGCCGCGAGATCGTCGGGCATCTCCGCGCCGACGGGCGAGTCGTATGCCGCATCCCAGCGGCCGTCCCGCTGGGCGCGCGCGACCTGCTCCAGCCCGGCGGGCTGCATGCGGCCAGCTTCGATCAACGTCGCGGCCTTCTCGCGATTCACCTTCGACCAAATGCTTTTGGGCCGGCGCGGCGTGAACCGTTGCAGCCAGGCGTGCTCGCTCTCGGGCTTCTTTTGGGCGTCGATCCAGCCGTAGCAAAGCGCCGCTTCGAGCGCTTCGCCGTATGACACCGACTGGATGGCAGATCCCTTCTTCGCCAGCCGCAACCAGACACCGGATGACGCGGCGTGGTTGGTCTCCAGCCAGTCTTGCCAGTCCTCCTGCCGGCGAAACAGAATGGTGGACGGGTCGCTCACTCTGCGCCGAACAGCCCCTCCACAAATCCTTTTTCCAATGGCCAGCTCCCGAGCACCCGCGTACCCAGATGGTTGAACGTCCCGGAAGTCAGCACGCCGCTGAGATCGCGCGGATTCGGCGTCTGGTGCTCACGCGCGAACATGTCCCGCAGCATGCTGGTGATGCCGCCGAGTTCTGCGGCCAGCGTGGTGGCCTGCCGCTCGGACCGGCACTGTACGGTGAGCCGCGCTTCGAAGCGGCTGCCGGATAGCGCCATAGCGATGCTGACATCGTCGGCATCCTGCATGGCGGTCGCGAACATGCGCGTGCCTGGCGGCAGATCGCCGCCGCTCTTCAGCAGGGCGGGCGGGATCGAGATCCACACCGGCGCATCCGGCATCTCCAGCGTGCGGCGGCGCGCGGCGGTGGCTTCCAGGTTGATCGCGGCCGAATCGTCCGGACTCACTGCCAGGCCCATCAGGTCCGGCCGCAGGGGGAAGTACGAGATCTTGCGCTCAGGCGTGCTCCCGCTCATGCGGCAAAGCGCGTCGCGGCAGGCGCCGCCTTGTTCGCGCGCGTAGGATTGCAGGCTGTTCCAATCGAAGCGCCCCTCCACCACCAGGTATTTGGCGCGCGGCGTGAAGCAGGCCAGCACGGCGTCCAGGTCGCGCGTATAGTCGAACTCGGTCTTCATCACGAAGACCTTGTACTCGGGTTCCTCGGCCACTTTAGAACCCGACAGCATTTGCAGCACGCCGCCGTTGCGCAGCGCGGCGAAATCGATGTAGAAGACCACGGCATCCTGCGTGGGCAGGCGCTGCAGCCAGTCGGCGGTAGTGCGCAGCGAGCGATAGCGGAAGCGCGCCACGCCCCAAACCGCCAGCGCGCAGAGCGATGCGATCATGATGATAAGCAGCGCGGCCCGTTTCTTGTAGTTCACGAGGGCAGTATTACACAGCCGCGGCGGTTTCGGCGAGCCTGGCTTCCTTCCATAGGTCGAGATAGGGGCGAAGCTGGCGCATCATGGCGCGGAAATCCTCCAGCTTCAGCGATTGAGCGCCGTCGCTGACGGCCTTTTCCGGATTGGGATGCACCTCCACGATCAACCCGTCCGCTCCGATGGCGACCGCGGCGCGCGCCAGGGCGGGCACCAGGCTGCGCTTGCCGGCGGCGTGGCTGGGGTCCAGGATCACGGGCAAGTGCGTCAGCTCGTTCAGCACCGGGACGGCCGAGATATCGAAGGTGTTGCGGGTGGCGGTTTCGAAAGTGCGGATGCCGCGCTCGCACAGCAGCACGTTGGGATTGCCGTGAGCCACGATGTACTCGGCGGACATCAGCAGTTCCTTGATGGTGGAACTCATACCGCGCTTCAGCAGCACGGCGCGTCCGCAGCCGCCCAGCGATTTCAGCAGCGCGAAGTTCTGCATGTTGCGCGCGCCCACTTGCATCACGTCGGCGTACTCGGCCACCATGCCCACGTCGCTGTCGCTCATCACCTCGGTGACGATGGCCAGCCCGGTCGCCTGCTTGGCCTTGCGCAGCAGCTTGAGGCCTTCCAGTTCCATGCCCTGGAAATCGTAGGGCGAGGTGCGCGGTTTGAATGCGCCGCCGCGCAACATGCGGGCGCCGGCCCCGGCCACGCCTTCTGCGGTTTCCATGATCTGCCGCTCGGATTCCACCGAGCACGGCCCCGCCGTAACGATGAATTCGTCGCCGCCGATCTCCAGGCCGTTGATGCGCAGGACGGTGTGCTCCGGCTTGAACTCGCGGCTGACGAATTTGTAGGGCGCCGAAATGCGCACGGCTCGCTCGACTCCGGGAGTGGCTTCGAGCGATTCCAGGCAGGCGGTCACGTCGCCGACGCCTACTACGCCGATGACCACGCGCTCCTCTCCTTCGATCGAGTGAACTTTGTATCCGAACTCTTCAATTCGTTCGCGAACGTGTTCGATTTCCGCGCGCGTGGCATGCGGGCGCATCGAGATGATCATGGCTGTCGGCTCCTCTTCACAACAAAAAACCCACTCTCGCGAGTGGGTTGGCTTCGAGAAAACGCGAAATGCCTCAGTCCAACGCCACTCTACCGATCCCGGCCGATCCGGAATCGGAAACTAAACGAGCTGGCGGGAAAAGACATCGTAAAAGGCAAGTATAGGCCAAAAGGGGAAGGCATGGCAACCGCACTTGGAGAATTAACTTGGAGAATTAATTAGGGAAGACGGCTCTGTCGCAGCCGAGCCGTGTAAATGCCGCAGTCGCCGACCGCAGCCAGTGCAGGCGAGAGATGCAGGCGGCGTGTGCGTTCAAGACATCAGGTGCGGCGCGATAATGTCTAGGAGTTCGCGCGAGGTAACAATTTTGGTTTGCTTCCAGAACTTTGGAAAGTGCCGCTGATTGCCGGTCACCAGATAGTCGGCGCGGGCGGCATCGGCGCATTCCAGGAATAGGTTGTCATCGGGGTCTTGCGCCACCTGGAGATGGCGCGCAGGGCTGACCCAATGCGCATGACGCATGATCAGATCGATAAGCTGACGCTGCAGGCCCTTCCGAATCTTAAGCTCCGGACGCGACAGCACCTCAGTGTATTCGGCAAGGACGCAATCGGAGACATACAAACTCGCGGGCTTGGTGATCGCGAGCAGGACGACGGTGCGCTGCAGCCCGGCCGGTTTAAGCGCCGCCGCGACAACGATGTTGGTGTCGATAACCAGGCGAAGCGGGATCATGCCCCCTTCGGTTTTCGGGCACGCGCGGCTTTGATTACCCGATCGATCTGCCGCGAAGTCAGCTTGTCGGTACCCTTGCGCTGCGATTCCTCGCCGATAACCCGCAGAACTTCGGGCTCCGGAGCGGCGAGGCGGACATAATCCCGGATACCGATCAGTACCGCTTTAGCCGTGCCGCGCTTCTCGATGACCACGGAGTGGCGCTCATCCTCAACGCGGCGCAAAAGCTGGCCAAAATTCGCACGCGCGCGCAATGCGGACACAACCATGGTCTCCCTTTTTTCGTTTCTCAGCATACTGAAACTCCTCGGTTCCCCTACCTGAACTGTACAGTTGGTGCGGCTGCGGTGTCAAGCCGGCCTGCGGGGATGTCGAGACGGCTCCGCGGCCGTTACCGGGGGCCAGCCTGAAGACGCATTTTAGAAGAAGGGTGCGTGCCGAGCCGATCTTGGCGAGCGCCGTTCTTCGAGATGGCGCAGCCGCTTGCCGTAAGGCATCGAAACGATGGTCGATGTAGCCACGCAAGTCGCTCAGACGGGCGTTATTCACGAGGATTCCGGCCAGGACTGCTAAGGTCGGCATGCCGATCGTTCGGACAGTCTGGGTAGCGTGCGCCATGGTTTGATTGCACACTTGCACACGGGTGCTTAACCGTTTTGGGGGTTGGGGCAATGCGGGAAGCTGTAACGCAATTTAGAGCCTAGTCCAATAGAACATTTTGATCCTATAATGTTTTATGCTCGAGGCGCAGTCGTTGCCGCCCGTGCGGCCCG
>DATNMW010000307.1:0-7756 GCA_035602155.1 Bryobacteraceae bacterium
ATCTGGGCGTGGCCACCAGCGCGGGAATTACTCCTACCGGTGTCGCCGTGGATCCTTCCCTCAATATCTACATCGCGGATTCCGGCAACAATGTAGTGCGCGTCGTATGCCAAACTCAGACGCCGATCGCCTGTACCAACAACGCTTTCATCGGCGGCGTCGTATGGGCTGCCGGCGACATCAACACGTTCAGCGGAAACAACGCGGTTGGCGCCGGTTATCAAGGCGATGGGGGGCTGGCAACTGGCGCGCTGCTCAACGATCCCACGGCGGTCCTGCTGGATTCGGCCGGCGACCTCTACATATCCGACTCGGGAAACAGTGCGATCCGCAAAGTGGCGGCGGCCACCAGCATCATCACTACCGTTGCCGGCGACGGTACCGGCATTCCCGGTTACTCCGGCGACGGCTTGGCGGCGACCCAGGCAAAACTCAACAACCCGAAGGGTATCGCGCTGGATTCGGCCGGCAATCTATACATCGCCGACACCGATAATTGTTTGATCCGCATGGTGAACGCGGCGACGGGCATCATTACCACGATCGCCGGCACTCCGCCTGCCCCCCTTCCAGTGTGCGGCTCGAGCGGGGACGGGGGCTTGGCCACCAGTGCGCAACTGCATTTTCCTTCCGGCGTGGCCGCGAATGGCGGAAATGTCTACATCGCCGATAGCGGGAACAACGCGATCCGGTTATTGACTCCCGCGCTGGAGGTCCCGAAGATCAATACAGGTGGCGTGGTGAACGACGCCAGTTACACGGCGCCGGTGGCTCCCGGCAGCATCGCCGCGGTTTTCGGGGATTTTTTCCTGACCGCCGGATCGTCGGACACGAACCTGCCGCTGGTCGCCAGCCTTCAAGATCTCTCGTTTCAGTTTGGCGTTACAGCGGCCCCCTTATATTTCGTTTCGGGCGGACAAGTGAACCTTCAAGTGCCGTGGGAGTTGGCCGGACAATCGACGGCTTCCCTCACTGCCACGCTGAGCGGCACGTCCGGCGCTGCCCAGACCGTGACCGTCGCGCCCTTCGCTCCGGCAATCTTCACGCTGAACTCCCAGGGCAGCGGCCCGGGCGCGATCCTGGACGCTTCGTATAATCTGGTGAGTTCCACCAACCCGGCGACCGCCGGCACGACCACTATTCTGATCTATTGTACCGGGCTTGGGGCGGTCACCAATCAGCCCGCGACCGGCGCGGCCGCCCCTAGCAGCCCGTTCGCGGAGACAACCACGACGCCAACGGTGACCATCGGCGGAGTGACGGCGAGCGTGTCGTTCTCCGGCCTTGCGCCGGGATACGTGGGCCTGTACCAGGTCAACGTCCCGGTTCCTGCGGGAGTGGCCGCCGGTACCACCGTGCCCGTTGTGATCTCGATCGGTGGAGTGACCTCGAACACCGCAACCATCGTGGTGCAGTGAATCAGGTCCGCCGCTCGCCCCGGCCGGGATGGCCATAATTCAGTGATGCCTGGCCTTGGCGAGTCGGGGCCGGGGCCATTTGCCGCCTGATTGCCGGCTTCGTGTTACGCTGGCCTCCGGTGATCGTACGTTTATTCCGCGATCTTCGCGGCCCATTCAGGGCCGCAGCCTTCCTTATCGCCCTGTATGCCGCCGCTACATTGGCGCTCCTGACGCGCCTCTCGCTGTGGCTTGACGAGTTGATCGATCTGCTCGGAACCCAAACACATAATATTCGCTCAATTGTAAGGTACGCAGCTATGAATCCCGGCGGCGCCCCAATCTGGTACCTGACACAAGCGCTGGCCATCAGGGTCATGGGTTTCTCCCCGCTTTCTGCCAGATTGCCTGCCTGGATTGCGAGCATTGCCTCCTGTTGGGGGCTGGCACTCTTGGCGCGGCGGGCCGGGGCCAGGTGGCCAGCCCTATATCTCGCGGTTTTCGCCCTGTTTCCTCTCCAACTCAGATACGCCCTTGAAGGCAGGCCCTATTCCGAAGCGCTGTGCTTCAGTATTTGGGCAACCATTGTCTTCCTGAGGCTTCTTGAACGGCCGAAACTTATCCATGGACTCCTATACTGTTTATTGGTTGCGCTGGGCTTATACACCCAACCTTATTCGATCTTTGTGCCGGTGGCTCAGGCGATATGGGCGCTAGCAAATCCCCGCGTGCCGGTGAGGGCCCGCCTCCTGGCGCTCGCCGCCGTGTCGGTAGCCGGCGCCGTCTTCGTCCCGTGGTTTGTATATGCTCGCCAGAATTGGCCGTCCGATCTGGCGCCCGGCGTACGAACTACCCTCCAACCTCGCATCTTGCTCCTTGTGCTGCGCGAGTGCCTCGGCGGCGGATACCCGCTATCGGTACCTGCGATTCTGGCCGTGATTGCGGGTACCCGGTCGCAGGTACTGCGGCCGCCGACTAAAGCCATGCTTGTTCTGATGATATTGCTCCCGATCGGCGGGGCTCTCTGGGTGGACTATCTGTTCGGCTATTTCGTAGCTATACGGCAAATGATCTTTATACTTCCGGGCATTGCACTGCTCGCGGGCGGCGGCGTCGAATATATTGCGGCCAAACTGGGCGGCTCGATTGAGGCGGCCTTCGCGCTATTGATTCTGACCACAAGCCTGGTCTATGATGTGCGCTGGCTTATGAGACCGAGGGAGGATTGGAAGACAGCTACAACGGCACTGCGGCGGAGTGTCGACAGCGGGGCTTGTGCTCTATTGGCCCCCGAGCGCACGGCTCAAATCTTCTTGTTCTTCGATCCGGGACTCTTGCATCGATTGTATAGCGAGGCATCCGACTTTTCACAATGCCCCCGCGTCGCGGTCGCTGTCCTGCCCCGCGACCTGGAAACTTCGACTGCGATTGCCAGGCGGCTCTCCGCCCGGGGATTTCGACAGAGCCAGGTGATCTTTGCGGGGGAGCCCGCCGTGAGGTTATTCTCCAGGCCGGAATAACCGCCGGCGAACTCCCGATGTTCGCGACCCGTGGCAGCCAGGGAGCGCGCCCAACTATTCGCTCTTCACGGCGATGCCAATAATGGAAGTGGGCGGCCACGGCAGTCGGCGGTCGATGCGCCGCCACAGCCAGACGAGCCGGTCGAAGAAATACAACTGGAAGCGGCTGACGGTCTTTCTCTTCAGCAGGCGGCCCGTCAAGTACCAGGCCGGGCGGGAGATGCGGTTGAAGTCCAGAATGCGCTCGACGCGGAAACCCGCCTGCTCCATTTTTCCCTGGAGCTCCGCGCGCGAATAGCGCCGGAAATGGCCGAGCGCCGTGTCCAGCGAACCAAAGATTTCCTGACTATGGGGCACCAGGACGATCGCGCGTCCGCCAGGCCGCAGTGCGCTATGGATGTTGCGCAATCCTGTCATGTCGTCCTCGACATGCTCCAGCACGTTCAGACAGACCACGGAATCCACGGCGCCGGCCAATGCCGCGAAATCGGCTGGATCCGACAAGTCGCAGTGCCGCACTTCCGTTTTCGGACGGTGCTGGAAGCGCGCGCGCAGACGCGCCAGGTATTCGGGATCGATATCCCCCGCGATATACCGTTCGCGCCGCGGAGACAGAATGCCGGTCAGGTTGCCGATGCCCGCCCCAGCCTCCAGCACCCGCTTTCCGATGTAAGGCTGGATGGTGTCGGCCATCCAACGATTGAAACGCCGGGCGCCGGCGAGCGCGTCCAGGATATCCGGTCCGGAATCTTTGTAGAGATCTCTGGTGAAGGCGTAGCGCAAGATGACATAGACGGCATCGAAGGCGTCCTTCAGCCCGATCTTCTTACCCTCCTCGTAAGTGCGGCCGTGGTAATCGATGGCAGTTTCGTACACGCGTACGCGGCGCTTGGCCAGTTTGATGGTCAACTCCGGCTCGAGTCCGAAGCGGTCGCTGCGGATAGGGATGCTCTGCAGCAGCGAGGTGCGGAAGGCTTTATAGCAGGTTTCCATGTCCGTCAGATTTAAGTCCGAGACGATGTTGCACATGCCGGTCAGAATCTGATTGGCTACGGAATGCCAGAAGTAGAGTACGCGGCGTTCGCCCGAGATCACGAACCGCGAGCCGTAGACCGCGTCGGCTTTGCCTTCGAGCAGCGGCCCGAGGAGGCGCCCGTATTCGCGCGGGTCGTACTCTAAATCGGCGTCCTGAATGATGGAGAACTCGCCGGTAGCGTGCTCGATGGCCGTCCGGATGGCGGCGCCCTTGCCTTGATTGCGGGGTTGCCGGATGAGGCGCAACACGCCGGGCTGGGCTGCGGCGATCTCTTCCACGATGGCGGCCGAGCCGTCCGTGGAGCCGTCGTCCACTACCACGATTTCCCGCCCGACTCCCTGCGGCAAAGGCGCCGAAAGTACTCGTTCCAGGAGCGTTCCGACGAACTCTTCTTCGTTGTAAAGGGGGATCAGAATAGAGAGGGTGTGGTCTGCCATGGCGGCGGGAACCTCTATTGTACAGTAGAGGTACACGGCTGCCCCGGCCCGCCGGCCGCGCTATTGAATAGTTCCGCTGGCCCTGCCGGCGCTGCGCAGCACCAGTTCTTCCAAATCCAGAAGATGCTGCGGCTCAAACTGCTGCCGGGACCACCTGCTGGATGGCTTGAGCTCAATGCCCACGAAATAGCCGATCTCCCGGTAGACGCAGTAGCGCACAATGCCGGCCAGCTTATCGCCGGGACAGTGTACATCCACATGCGTGCCTATGGACAGCGGTATCTCGAATTGCAAGCACATCCCGGAAGGCGAGATGTCCTCCAGTAAAGCCGTGGATTTGCGCTTTTGGCCCGCTGGTTCTTTCCAGGAGACGTCTACCATATCGGCGCATAGCATCCGAATTTCAGCGCGTGGTCGCTGCATGAACTTAATATCGGCGGCACCGGAGGAACGCATTAGTGGGTACGGAACGCCCAGTCCAGGGGTTCCACCCCACCTGCTAAGCTACTAAAAGTGTCCAGCCAAACGGCTACCCGGGTTTCTTCGATTCGCAGATCGAGCGCCACGGCGTTCGGGGTATTAGCGGCTATCAGCTTTTGCCACTTCCTGAACGACATGCTGCAGTCGGTGATTCCGGCGGTATATCCGATCTTGAAGGAGGCCTATCGCCTGAATTTCAAGCAGATCGGCTTGATTACCTTGAGCGTGCAGCTAACCGCCTCCTTGCTGCAACCCTTCGTAGGCATGTACACCGACCATCGGCCGACGCCTTACTCGCTTCCGGTCGGGATGGGATTCACGCTTTCGGGCCTGCTGCTGCTAGCCTTCGCGCCGCGTTTCGGCATGATTCTGCTGGCGGTAGCGCTGGTCGGAGTAGGATCGTCCGTGTTCCACCCGGAATCGTCGCGGGTGGCACGGATGGCTTCCGGGGGACAGCATGGCCTGGCGCAATCGCTCTTTCAGGTGGGGGGCAATGCGGGGTCTGCGCTGGGTCCTCTCCTCGCCGCGCTGGTGGTACTTCCCGGCGGACAGCGAAGCATCGCCTGGTTTTCGGCAGCGGCGCTGCTCGCCATTATTGTACTCATCCGCATCGGGACCTGGTACAAGGGACATGGCGCAGTTCGGGCGAAAGCGGCGGCCGCCATGTACCACAGCGGGCCGCAACTATCGCGCCGGAGAACCGGCGTGGCGCTGGCCGTGCTGATGGCGCTGGTCTTCTCGAAGTACTTCTATCTGGCGAGCCTGACCAGCTACTACACTTTCTTCCTGATGACCCGCTTTCACGTGCCGGTCCGGTCCGCACAGATCCACCTGTTCGTGTTCCTCGGCGCGGTGGCCGCGGGGACTTTCATCGGCGGCCCGGTGGGCGATAGGATCGGCCGCAAATACGTGATCTGGTGCTCGATTCTCGGCATCCTTCCTTTCACGCTGGCGCTGCCTTATGCGAATCTGTTCTGGACCACGGCGCTCAGTATCGCGATCGGGCTGGTCCTGGCGTCGGCCTTCTCCGCCATTATTGTTTATGCGCACGATCTGGTGCCCGGCAAGATCGGTATGATCTCCGGACTATTCTTCGGCTTGGCGTTCGGCATGGCAGGCGTGGGAGCGGCGATTATGGGCTGGCTGGCGGATGCCACCAGCATCGCTTTCGTCTACCGGGTGTGCTCCTTCTTGCCTATCATCGGACTGCTGACCGCGTTTCTGCCGAATCTGGAGACCGGGTATAAACGGAGCGGCGCATAAGATGGAACCGATTCGAATTTTCGTCACTGGCGGCACTTTCGATAAGGCTTATAACGAGCTGACCGGCGAGCTATTCTTCAAGGACTCGCATCTGCCGGAGATGTTGAAGCTGGGCAGGAGCAATCTGGAATTGCAGATCCGTACCTTGATGATGATCGACAGCCTGCGCATGACGGATGACGACCGGCAAATCATCCTGCAGCAATGCCGGAATGCGCCCGAGAGCCGCATCGTGATCACGCACGGCACCGACACGATGGTGGAGACCGCCGGCATACTGGCGCACGGGATCGCCGATAAGACCATCGTTCTGACCGGGGCCATGATTCCCTATAAGTTCGGCAGTTCGGACGGCCTATTCAACCTGGGCAGCGCACTGGCATTCGCGCAGACACTGCCGCAGGGGGTGTATGTGGCGATGAACGGCCGCTATTTTGGGTGGAACCGGGTGCGGAAGAATCGCAAGACGGGGATGTTCGAAGAGGCCGAATCGGGTTAATTAGTAAGCTCGTAGCCGCGGTCGGCGATTTGGGTATGCAGAATCTCCGCCGCGTGTCCGTGCAGTTGGAAGATCTGCCGGACCAGGTCGCAGACAGCCTCGTAGCCGCGTTCGTAGAGGACCAGAATGGAAGGCCCCGCGCCGCTCAAGGCGCAACCCAACAAGCCGGGCGCGCGCAGCTTCAGAATCTCAGCCAGCCCGGGCACCAGCGCTGCGCGATAGGGCTGGTGGAAGCGGTCTTCGAGCGCGGCCGGGAAGGCCGACGTGGCGCCGGCCGCCAGTGCCGCGATCAGCAGCGCGGCGCGCTGCACGTTGAACACGGCATCCTCCTTGCTGTAGCCGGAAGGCAGAACGGCGCGCGCTTCGGCGGTCGGGAGCACGAAATCCGGCACTACCAGCGCCATGCCGAATCGAGCCGGCAGTTCCAGGCGCACGGCGCGCACGGCGCCGCCGGAATCGATGGCGCTGGCCACGATGGATCCCAGTACGCATGCGGCCACGTTATCGGGATGGCCTTCCAGGCGCGCGGCTTCATCCAGAATGCGCGGCGGGCGCCAGCCCAGATCCAACAGGCGGTCGGCGATAACCACGCCGGCGGTGAGCGCCGCGGCGCTCGATCCCAAGCCTTTGCCGAGGGGAATCCGATTGTCGATTTCCAGCTCGATGGGCGGCAATTGCATGCGCACATCGGCCGCAACCGACAGGGCGGTCTGCCAGATGAGATTGTCCTCGCCGGTGGAGATGGCGGCGGCATCCCGTCCGGTGACGGTGATGGATAGGCGGTCGCTGGCCCGAAAACGGCAGTCCAGATACACGCGCAGCGCCAGACCGAGCGCATCGAAGCCCGGCCCCAGGTTGGCGCTGGATGCGGGTACCCGGACGGTTGACCAGGACATAAGAGTTTATTGTAGCGGGGGCCATTCGTTTTTGACGATCAAAGCCCATCCACCTGATTTGATAGCCCATCCGAGGCCGCACATCCCGAAGCGGAGCTCCGCGTACCAACCCCTTTGATTCCAATGCTAACGGCGGCATCTGCCCATTTTCTGCATTATGCCCGAACGGCGCCCTCCACGCCGAAACCGGCCCAAGCTGGCCCAAGCCCGCCCACCAGCCAGCCACAA
>DATNMW010000308.1:0-8666 GCA_035602155.1 Bryobacteraceae bacterium
TTTACTGGGGCACCGGCAATCCCAACCCGGTGCTGGCCGGCGATGCGCGCCCCGGCGATAACCTGTATACCTGCTCCATCGTGGCGCTCAATCCCGATACGGGCAAGCTGGCGTGGGCCTTCCAACCTTCGCCGCACGACACGCACGATTGGGACGCCGTGGAGACGCCCGTGCTGTTCGACGCGGATTTCGGCGGCAAGCCGCGCAAGCTGCTGGCGCAGGCCAGCCGCAACGGATTCTTCTTCGTGCTCGACCGGACCAACGGCGAGCATCTACTGACTGCGCCCTTCATCGACACGAATTGGACTTCCGGAATCGACCCCCGCGGCCGCCCGATCGCGCTCAAGGAGAAAGAACCGCACGCCGATGGACGGCTGGTCTATCCTGGCTCCGACGGCGCAACTAATTGGATGTCGCCCAGCTTCGACCCGCCCCTCGGTTTGTTTTTCGTGGTGGCGCGGCGCGTATACAGCATCTTCTATTACACCGCCACGGGCAAGCCGGAGGGATGGGCCGGCCGCGATCACGATATCTACGAAGAGTCGACGCTCCGCGCCATCGATTACCGAACCGGGGAGATCCGCTGGAACCACGAACTGGGCCCCAACGAAAGTGTCGCCGGAATTCTGACTACCGCCGGCAACCTGCTGTTTACTGGAGACGCGCAAGGCAACCTGCTGGTGCTCGATCCGGCCACGGGCAAGACGCTGTGGCACGTCAACGCCGGCGGCCCGATGTTCAGCTCGCCAATGACCTATGAGTTGGATGGGCGGCAATACGTGGTCGAGGGAGTGCAGGGCGTGCTCTACGCCTGGGCGCTGCCGGAACCATGATCCCCGCCACTGGAGGGCGGGCAATCTTGCCCGCAGCCGGCTTTCAGCCGGCCAAGCTGCCTGAAAAGGCGGTTGCGGCCATAATTGGCCGCCCTCCAAGGGTTTTCATGCATCCTGCGCGCCGATTGCCAATCGTGTAATACTCAACCCAACGGTCGAGCCAGCAGCGTGGGCAGGCCGGAAAGCGCGAACTTAACGTACCTGCGGGAGAAAACACCATGACCTATCGGCATGCAACGTTGCGTAGCAAGTGTTACACCGGGGGGGGGGCGCTTTGCGCTTCTAACCGCACTGACGACGGTAGTGCCGCAAATCGTCGCCGCGCAGACCTACCAAACGCTCTACAGCTTCAAAGGCAGCCCTGACGGTGGCGATCCCAAAGCGGGCCTGGTAATCGCTAAGGACGGCGCGCTCTATGGCACAACTTACGGAGGAGGCGCATCCGTCCTCGGAACGGTCTTTGACCAAGCCCGCGGGAGAGCCCTGGAAGGAAGCCGTGCTCCACAGCTTTAGTGGCTCTGACGGACAATACCCAGCGTTGGCTTTGGTTTTCGGTAGCGCGGGAGCGCTTTATGGCGTTACGGTTGGGGGCGGGTGCAGCGGTTGCACGGGCGTAGTCTTCGAACTGGCGCCACCCTCCGCTGCGGGAGGAACCTGGACGGACACTGTCATGTACGTTTTCAGCGGCTCCGACAACGCAGCGCCGAATGGGCCGTTGCTTATCGGTCCGGGCGGAACGCTATACGCGACGACCCAAGGCGCAGGTGGTCCCACGGGCACAGCAGCCGCCTTGATGCCCCCAGCAACGCCGGGGGCCGCTTGGACGGAGTCGGTGCTATATACTTTCGTAGGCTCGCCGGAGGGAGGGTCGCCTTTTGCGGGTGTGGTATCGCAAGGTGGATCGCTGTTCGGGACCACGCTCTACGGAGGCGACGAATTTTGTGGCGCACCGTTGGGTTGCGGCGTGGTTTACGAGTTGACACCGCCAGCGGCCCCAGGTGCCGCCTGGGTGGAGACGACGATCCACGCCTTCGGTGAGACATCCGGCGATGGCACACAACCGGAGGACACCCTCGCTGTCGGCCCGGGGGGCGTGCTCTACGGGACTACTTACTATGGTGGCACCGGGGTGTGCTACATATCCGGCGGAATCCTTACCTCAGGGTGCGGGACCGTCTTCCAACTGACGCCTCCTTCGGCTTCCGGTGCGCCATGGACATACTCCGTAATTCACAATTTTACTGGGGCTGAGGGTGATGGTGCGGCTCCGGTGGCGGGGGTGGTGGTTGGCAAGAACGGAGCGATCTACGGCACCACATCGAGTGCTGGAAGCACCGCGTCCGACACCGCTTGCCCCGCCTCGTACGGCGTGATTGCAGGCTGCGGCATCGTATTTGAGTTAACGCCACCATCCTCGCCGGGTGGCGCCTGGACAGAGACGGCGTTGAACAGCTTCTCGGGTCAGGATGGGGACGGCGCAATTCCCCTCGCACGGCTAGTCCTGAGTTCTACCGGTGTGCTCTATGGCACAACCTCCGCAGGCGGAACCGCTGGAAGAGGCACAGTATTTGCCATAGAGCCGTAACCCAAGTCGGCGCCGCCGTAGCGCCAATCAGCCCGATGTCACCGAATGTTACACGACGTTACATGGAAAAAACGCAGGGACGAACCCAAGGCAGAAAAACCGAACGAACCCAATTCGCGCCTTTATTCTCAACAAAAGCTCGAAGCGAAAGCCAAATCGCCGGCAGCGGAACATTATGAAGCATTGCCCAGCAACGTTACCCGCGCGCGATTCGCACAGGAAAACCGCCCTGCTCCGCCGTCGCGCCACAACCAGGCAGTCGCGCGCTTTGCCAACGCGATGTTACCGAATGCTACACGAAATTGGGAAAAACGCACTGGTTGCATCCACGGAATCAATGCCGTCCCACCGGGACGAACAACTGCGCGCCTTGCGTCACTCGATAACTTGCGGCATACTTCGCTAAGATTGTTATGGAGCCAGCCCGCTCGAGGGAGTGCAAGGCGTGCTTTAGGCCTGGGCATTACCGGAGTGATCCAAGGACCATAACAAATTGAACCCGCTGCTTGCATTTTTTCTAGCCGTGACGATACCCGATCTTACTCAACTCAAACAGATGGAGGCGCGCTTCGCGCCCGTCGCATTGCGCGTCGATACTGCCGGCCTGTCGCCCGGCGACCGGAAGGCGCTGGTGAAGTTGCTGGAAACCGCGCGCCTGATCGACGATATCTTCCTGACCCAATTCTGGAGCGGCAATCAGGCCGCCTATGCGCGCCTCAAGAAGGACACCACCCCGCTAGGCAAGGCGCGCCTGGATTACTTCTGGCTCAATAAAGGTCCGTGGTCGGACCTGGACGATTACGCCGCCTTCCTGCCCGGCGTGCCCCCGCGCAAGCTGCCGGGTGCAAACTTCTATCCGGAGGACATGCGCCGGGAGGAGTTCGAAGCTTGGGCGAAGACTTTGCCCGACGCCCAGCGCCGCGACGCCGAAGGATTCTTCACCGTGATCCGGCGCGACGCCGCCAATCGCCTGAGCGCAGTGCCGTACAGCCAGGAATACCGCGCCGATCTGACGCGCGCAGCCGGCTTGCTGCACGAGGCGGCCAGCCTGACGGACAACCCATCCTTGCGCCGGTTCTTGAATCTGCGCGCCGATGCGTTCCTCTCCAACGATTATTACGCGAGCGACGTGGCCTGGATGGACTTAGACGCCCCGCTCGATATCACCATCGGGCCGTATGAAACCTACAACGACGAGATCTTCGGCTACAAGGCATCGTACGAAGCCTATGTAAACTTGCGCGACGACCGTGAGACCGAGCGCCTCAAATCGTTCGCGGACCACTTGCAGGAGATCGAGAATAACCTGCCCATCGAGCCGCGCTACCGCAATCCGAAACTGGGAGCGCTTGCGCCGATCGCGGTGGTGAACGAGATCGTATCGGCGGGCGATGGCGCGCACGGCATCCGTACGGCCGCTTATAACCTGCCCAACGACGAGCGCGTGGTCCAGGAAAAAGGCAGCAAGCGCGTCATGCTGAAGAACGTGCAGGAGGCCAAGTTCCACGCCATTCTGGAGCCTATCGCTGCGCGCGTACTGCCCAAGGCCGCACAGGCCGATCTCAGTTTCGATTCCTTCTTCGAGCACATCCTGGCGCACGAACTGAGCCATGGCATCGGGCCGCACCAGATCCAGGCAGGCGGACGAAGCACCAACGCCCGGCAGGAACTGAAAGAACTCTACAGCGCCATTGAGGAGGCCAAGGCGGATATTACCGGCCTGTTCATGCTGCAATATCTCTTCGATCACGGCACCGGCGGTGTGCAAGGAGGCGAGGCGGCGGAGCACCGGCTGTACACCACGTTTCTGGCGTCCGCCTTCCGGTCGCTGCGCTTCGGGCTAACCGACGCGCACGGCAAAGGCATGGCGCTGCAATTCAACTATCTGTCCGATAAGGGCGGCTTCGTGGCCAACCCGGACGGCGCCTTCGCGGTGAATTACGAGAAGATCAAACCGGCGGTGCGCGACCTGACGCACGACCTGCTGACGCTGGAGGCGGAAGGCAATTACGCCGGCGCGCGCCAGATGCTGGACAGCCTCGGCGTGGTCCGTCCGGGCATGCGGAAGTCGCTGGACTCGCTGCAGGATCTCCCGACGGATATCCGGCCGGTGCGCTAGCCCGCGGCTTAGCTTTAAAGCAAACAAATGTGCGGCTCGATCGAAGAGTCGTGTTCTTATAATGGGGTCTTATGAAATATCGCAGACTGGGCAGGACGGATTTTGAAATCGGTGAAGTGGGCTACGGCGCATGGGGGATCGGCGGAACCCAGTGGTTGGGCGGGACCGACGACGAATCGCTGACGGCGCTGCGCCGCGCCATCGACCTGGGTTTAAACTTCATCGATACGGCGCTGGCGTATGGCGCGGGGCATAGCGAGCAACTGGTGGGACAGGTAGTGCGCGATGCCGGACGCCGTATTTACGTGGCCACCAAGGTTCCGCCGAAAAATCTGTTGTGGCCGGCGCGGCCCGGCATCGACATCGAGGAAGTCTTTCCGTACGACTACATCCTGCGGTCGACCGAACGCAGCCTGAAGAATCTGGGCGTCGAAACAATCGATCTGCAGCAACTGCACGTTTGGAATCCGGAATGGATCGCGCGCGAGGAGTGGCGTCGGGCGCTCGAAGAGTTGAAGCGCTCCGGTAAGGCGCGGGCGGTGGGAATATCGATCAACGACCATCAGCCGGATTCGGCGCTGGACATCGTCGAGACGGGTTTGATCGACACGGTGCAGGTGATCTACAACATCTTCGATCAAAGCCCCGAGCGCGGCTTATTTCCGCTGGCGATGGCGCGGGATGTCGGCGTGATCGCGCGCGTGCCGCTGGATGAAGGCAGCCTGACGGGCAAGATCGACGAGCAAACGCGCTTCCCAACGGGCGACTTCCGGGAGGGCTACTTCAAGGGGGACCGGAAGAAACAGGTGCGGGAACACGTGGAGAGCCTGCTGCGGGATCTGGGTGTGGAAGCGGCGAGTCTGCCCGAGATCGCGTTGCGCTTCTGCCTATCGCATCCGGCGGTATCCACGGTGATTCCGGGAATGCGCAGCCTGCGGAACGCGGAAGCCAATTGCGCGGCGCCGGATCGGGGGCCGCTGCCGGAGGAGACTCTGGCCATGCTCCGGGGGCACGCCTGGGACCGCAATTTCTACGATTGACTTGGTGGGGCGGGCATCCAGGCCGGCAAGGGTCCTCCAGGACCGCCGCCTAGCCGACGCCTATCCATGACCGAAGTGCATCAGCCAGCCGATGCCGACCAGCGCGACCATGAAGCAGCCGAAGACGTATATCCCGTAGCGCAGGCGTTCGCGGTCGTCCCGCTTGGTCACCACACCCATCACGATGGAGGTGAATAGGGCAAATAGCAGCGACGCCTCGAAGTGGGAGAGGGCCATTTTAAACATTAGCTCTTCCTCCCTGCCGCGATTTCAAAAGCATCCACCATAGCCAGGACGTTCAGCAAGCCCGCGGTAACCAGGAACTTCGTGCCGTAGTCGTGCACCATTCCGGCCACGTCCGGCTGATTGTAGCCCAGCCCGACCGTCAGCAGATACGGGATGCCGGACATCAAGTCGCCGATGAAACCGCCGGTATTGATCAGAATGGTCAGTAGATCGCCGTTCTGGGGCTGGAACATGGCCCCGCGCATCATCAATCCGCAAAGATACATCAGAGTGATGGAAACCAATAACAGGGCGGCCCGGCCAGGGCGCTTGAGCAGAAAATGACCGCCGCCTGGGATCAACCAGCCCAGGGCCACCGGCCAGGCCCACACACGCAGGGGCGGCATGGGCTCCTTGGGTTGCTTTTGTTTTGCCATTTCTCCGATTTTAGCAGGTCGAAGGGCGGCCCAGCCGGTCGGTGGTGCGCGCTAGACTGGCGTTAGGTGCTCCGCAACATCCTGATATCGGCAGGCGAAGCTTCCGGCGATCTCTACGCCGCCCTGTTAGTGGACGAGTTGCGCCAGATCTGGCCGGACGCGCATTTCTTCGGCTGCACCGGTCCGCGCATGCGCCACGCCGGTGTCGAAACCGTGGTGGATGCCGCCAGCCTCGCGGTGCTCGGGCTGGTCGAGGTGGTTTCCCACATTCCCCGGATTTATGGCGAATTCCGCAAGCTGCAGGCCGCCGCGCGCCGACTACGGCCAGAACTCGCCATCCTCACGGATTCCCCCGATTTCCACCTGCCCTTGGCCCGCAAGCTGCACCGCCAGGGCATCCCCGTCGTATACCTGGTGGCGCCGCAGGTGTGGGCATGGCGCAAAGGCCGCCTGCCTGGTATGCGCCGCACGCTGCGTCACATGCTCTGTATCTTTCCCTTCGAAGAGGAGTTCTTCCGCGGCTACGGCCTGCGCGCCACATACATCGGTCATCCGCTATCGGGTCTGGTGAAGCCCAGCCTGCCGCGCGCGGAATTTTTTCGGAAACACAGACTTCCTCCGGGCCGTCCATTGATAACAGTGTTGCCTGGAAGCCGCCGGGGAGAGGCCGCCCGGCATTTGCCGCCGCTCCTGGACGCCGTGGGGCGGCTGTATCGCGACCATGCCGCCAGTTTTGTTCTACCGGCATCGGCGACCGCTGGTGTCGGCTTTTTTCGGGAGCGCATCGGCGGGGCTCCCATTCAGGTGATCGACGGGGAAAACTGGGACGCCATCGCGCATGCCGACCTGGCGCTGGCGGCCAGCGGAACGGTGACCGTGGAAGCCGCCCTGCTCGGGACCCCGATGGTTACGTTTTATAGGGTGACGACCGCAAGCTGGATGTTGGGCCGCATGCTGGTGCGGGTACCTTTTTATTCGATGGTGAATTTAATCGCGGGGCGCGCCGTAGTGCCTGAACTGATGCAATCGAACTTTACCGGCGAACGTCTGGCCACGGAAGCCCAGCGGCTGCTGGGCGACGATGGGGCGCGTGCCCAAATGCGCGTCGATCTGGCCGAAGTGGCAGCCAGGCTGTCTGGCCCCACGCGGCCCATGGCCCGCGCCTCCGCCATAATCCAGGAAATCATGGAAGGACAACCCGCTCATGTTTCATAGCAGTAGGACGGCCCTCCGGCCTGCCCCGTACGCCTTGCCTGCCGCATTCGCCTTTCTGGCGTTTTTCTTCCTCGCTGCCGCCACGCACGCGCAAGAGCGCCGCGCGCGCATCCGAGTCGAGAATTATACGATCGACGCCGAAATTCAGCCGGCCACGCAGGCGCTCATCGCCACCGTCGATGTGCGCTTCGTCCCCCTGGACAACAACGGCAGTTCGGCCGCCTTCGAGTTGAACAACGCACTGACCGTATCGCGCGTGGTGGATGGCAAGGGCGCCCAGATCGACAACACGCGCAACCAGCAGGATTCCACCGTGCGGCTGAGCTTCAATCCGCCCCTGCCCAAAGGCGATCCAGCCACATTGAAGTTTACTTATGAAGGGCGCCTGAGCGGCACCGAGGACTCCCCGGTCTACGGCATCAAGTTCGCCGCGATTCACCCCGACTACGCCTTCCTTCTCTATCCCGCGCGTTGGTTCCCCGTCAGCGGCTACACTACCGACCGCTTCACGGCGGACTTGCACATCACGGTTCCTTCCGGATTCCAGGTGCTGGGCAGCGGCCTGGATTCGCACCAGGCGGCGGGCGACAAGGTGGTCTACAGCTTTCATTTCGACCACCCGTCGTTTCCCGGCAGCATCGCGGTGGCGCGCGAACCCGGAGCCAAGGTTTCCGCCGAGGGTGTCACCACCACGTTGTATTTCCGCGGCGACGAGAAGGCCATGGCGCAGCAGTATGGCGAGCAAGTCGGCCAGATGATGAGCTTCTTCACGGGCGATTTCGGCTTGCCGCCTTACGCCAACCTCGCCGTGGTGGAGACGGAAAATGGCGCGCCCAACGGCTATGCCGCGCCCGGCATGATCTTCCTGAATCCGCATGCCATCGGCAAGCAGGTGGGAACCAAATTGCTAGCCAACCAGATCTCCCGCCAGTGGTGGGAAGCGCTGGTATCGCCGGCCACACGCAATCATCTCTGGCTCACCAACGGCTTCGCGGCGTATTCGGAATTGCTGTGGACGGAGCACACGGCCGGACCCGCCGCGCTTGAATCGGCATTCCGCGACGCCGCCGTGGAAGCCCTCACCGTGGACAACGTTCCCGTGATTCAATCCGCGCGCATGGAGGACTATTCTCCGGAGTTGTGGGCGCTGACCGGCAGCAAGGGAGCCGCCGTCCTGCACATGTTGCGCTTCGTGATCGGCGACCAGGCCTT
>DATNMW010000309.1:0-17757 GCA_035602155.1 Bryobacteraceae bacterium
TGGCTATCTTGGGATAGCCGCCGGTGGTTTGGTGCTCCACGAACAAAATGATGGGCTGCCCGTCCGGCGGCACTTGGATGGCGCCTAGCGGTACGCCTTCGGTGAGCATTTGGCCGGTGTGACCGTCGAGCGTTGGCCCGCGCAGACGGAGACCCATGCGGTCGGAATCCGGCTGCACTTCCCAGGCGGCGCGACAGAGGGCTTGGGCGCTCGTGGGAGAGGTTACGCGGATCGTGGGGCTGGGCGCCAGTGGCAGGCAAGACCGCCTGCCCCACCCGGATGTGGAAGGTCTGGAGATCAGGATATCGCCTCGCTTCAGGGCACGGCCTTCCAGGCCGCCTAGGCCCGTTAGCAGGTGGGTAGAAGCGCTACCTAAGACCGGCGGGACTTCGATTCCACCGTTGACGCACAAGTAACACCGCGCTCCCGAGCGGGCATGGCCGCAACGCACGCGATCGCCGGCCTTCACTTCGACGGCTGTCCACATGGGGATGTTCGCCTGAAAGTCACCGCCAGTGAGCGCGACCACAGCGCCGGATTCGAACTCGAACGTGCCGCCCGCCAGCGTCATTTCCAGCGCCGCCGCGCCTTCCGCGTTCCCCGCCAGCAGGTTGCCCGCGCGCAGCGAGAGCGCATCCGCCGCGCCCGACGCGGAGATGCCCAAGTGCGCGTAACCGGGCCGCCCCAGATCCTGGACCGTGGTCAACAGACCCGGCGAGATGACGCGAATGTGGTTCACGTGGCGCCTTTCAGAATCGGCACGAATCTTACACGATCGCCCATCCGCAACAACGCGGGCGGATCGGCGGCTGGATCGAACAGCCGCAAAGGAGTGCGCCCAATGATGCGCCATCCGCCGGGCGAGGCGATGGGATAGACACCCGTCTGCCGCGCGCCGATGGCCACGCTGCCCGCCGGCACGCGCCTCCGCGGCGTTTCCAGCCGTGGCGCGGCGATGGATTCCGGCATCCCGCCAAGATATGGAAATCCGGGCGAGAAGCCCAGGAAGTAGACCAGATATTCGGCGCTGGAATGCAGCGCGACCACCTCATCCGGCGTGCGGCCGGTCAGCGCCGCGACCGCTTCCAGATCCGGGCCGTACTCGCCGCCGTAAGTCATGGGGATCTCCACCGTGCGCGGTTCCGGCAACGCTGCCGCAGCCGCGTGCGCGAACAGCTCCGCCGCATTACGCTCCACTTCCTCGCGGCGGATCGTGCGCGGGTCGAAATCGATCAGGATCGAAGCGTACGCCGGGTGCACGTTGGTGACGCCGCGCACGAATCGCAGCAGGGGCGTGAGGCGCAGCACGTCGCGGTGCGCCGCGAGGGAGATCCGGTCGTCGAAAACCAGCAGCAGCGAACGGTCGCTCGCATCCACAACGCGCATGCCGGGGGATTGACTCATTCCTCCCAGTTTGCTACTTTTCAGACTGTCGGGAGGTGACGCAAATTATGCCATCGGCGCAACTGGCTCCAGCAGGGAGCGCGGAGGTTGTTTGGCAAGACCAGGACAAGAAGCACAGAGGCTGGGCGGTGCATCTGCATGTCGGGGAGGAAGTGATCAAATACCCGCATCCGGATGCCGGCCGGGACACCGGCGATGCCGAGTTGGTTTCGCTGGCGGTTCAAGACGCCAGGGAAGACGGCTACGAGTTGAATCCGGCGGCGGTCAAGGTAACGCGGTAGTCGCGCGGTAGCTTGGCACGGCGTCAAGCGTTCATCACGCGGTTCATGCGTTCGATGGCTTCGTCGATCTGCGCCGTGTTCGTGAATCCGATGGTCACCGCATCGACGCAGCCCAGGTTCATGGCGAACTTCATGGATGCGTCGCGATCTTCCGCTTTGGTGAAACGGCCTTCCCCGACCAGCTTCATACTGATGACGCCCATACCTTGTTTATGGACCGCCTTCGTATGCTCCACCACTTCTTCCACGTTGCCCAGCTTGTCCACGTCGCGCATATCGGGCGTGTCCATTCGCGTGCCGTTGTGGTTCATGCGGATCATGGCGATTTGCAGCCATTTATTTCCGGGAATGGTGCGCAAAGCCGGCAAGCCATGGATGGAAGCGCCGTGGGCCGCGATGATGCCCTTCTGCTGCGCCAGCGAAAATCCGTCTTGCAGGCTCTCGTAATCGGTCGCCCAAGTGGGCGGGCGCAAGCAATGCAACAGCAGGATGTCGATGTATTCGCTATTCAATTGCTTGCGGAATTGATCGATCTTGGGCGCCGGATCGCCGGAGGCCGGCGTGCTGTATTTGGTCATCAGGCGGTAGCTGTCGCGCGGCAGGCCTTTGAGCGCAATGCTCAGCATCTCCGGCATGCCATGGTAGCTTTCGGCCGTCTCGAAGAATCGGATACCGTGATCGTAAGCGTAGCGGACCAGACTGGTGAATCCCTCCTGCCCCAGCTCGCGCTGCGCGCGCCCGCTGGTGGTGCCGGTGCCGAAGGCGAGGCGGGTCACCTTCACTTTCGATTTGCCCAGCGTCACCCAGTCGGTGGCCGACCGTTTGGTGCGCTTCGCCAGCGCCAGGCCGCCTGTGGTGGACAGTACCGAGGCGGCTACGCCCGTCCTCATGAAATCGCGTCTGGTGAATTCAGCCATGCATCCCTCCTGTATGACACTTTACCACTGGCCGGTGCGCGATGGCTAAAGGGCGGACAATGCTTGCAGCTTGGCCAGCCAATCCCGGAAATGCGGGCACTGACGCCGCATGGCTTCAATGCCGACGGCGCGGGCGGCAATGGTTCCGTCCAGCACTTTCCGGTATGAGTCGAAGACCCGAAGTATCCGTTTGGAAGGCGCCGAGATGTCCTCCGGAGTCGGGAAGCTTTCGCGCACCCTCAGGAAATCTGTTGCAAGATGCGGCCGCCCGATCGCTTCTGCGAATCGGTGCGGATCGCTGAAAAGCAGTCCTTCATATTCGTGCAGTTGGACATACGGCACGAATCGCATATCCGGCCTTAGATCGGGAACGAGTTCGCAGATGTCATTTTCATCGCTTGCTCTACCCGCGCAGCCTTGGCGATACTCGGCCAGCCGGGCGGAACCGGCGTCCCAGGAAGGCCCGTTCCCAACCCATAGAAGTCGAGCATTGTGGAACAATACGCGGCTTTGTCCTGCTTCAGGTGCAGGAGCACGTCCTTTTTGACGCGAGCATAGCTGGGCCGTCCGCCCTTGTGGCGGAATACCGAGAAGGACGGGCGTCAGATAGACCGCGTCAGGCCACAACACTTCAGCCAGCACGTCATTGACGAAGGTCTCCTCGGTCTGACCCTCCACAATGATTACAACCCGCGTCACCGATGTTCGGCCCCATTGGGCAAGGCTTGCGGCGCGCGTTCTGCCCCTGGTCTGCCGAACTGATAGCCATTTTGGCCAAAAAGCAGCTTGGCGCTAAACCTCTCCGTGATCTTCGGGCCCATGTACAGGCACGCATCTGCCCTCCCTCCATCGTTTCCAGCGCGTGCTCAAGCCGTTTCTCGATGAGTCAAAGGACGTAGTTCGAAGTTCTTCAACTCCCGAATGGACTTGAAGCCCTCGATTGACAGTCTCTTGATCGTATCGCTCATGCCGCTGCTCCTCCCGGCGTGCGGGAAGCCTAAACTCCTATACCTTACACCATAGCCGGGCTGCAAGGCCCGGTCAAAATTTTTTCTCTCCGCGTGAAAAATCAATTTACATCGAAAATGTTTTGGTGTATATTGATATTGCTCTGGCCAAAAAATCCGCGCGCGAGGATATGTACGCTGCCGTTACGGTTACGTTAAGTCGCGATGAAATGGAACGCAGGCGCCTGGAAGCTGCCGAGGACCTGCAAAAAGGAATCACCCAAGCCCGGGTCGCCCGCAAGTTCGGCGTGAGCCGGACCACGGCTTCCCGCTGGTACCGCACTCTGGAAGGGCAGGGCATGGAGCGCTTGCGCAAGCGCAAAGCGCCCGGACGCCCCAGCCGGATGTCGTCCAGCCAACTGGTGGAGGTGCGCGAGATGTTCGCCGCCGGCCCCAGGGCTTTTGGTTTTGAAACGGACCGCTGGACTACTGCGCGGCTGGCGCATGCGATCCAGGGGCGCTTTGCCATCCGGTACGATCCGGACCACGTAGGCCGCCTGATGCACCGGCTTGGTCTGCGCCCAAAGCCCGCTCCGGTTTTGCAAGCTGAGCCCGTTTGCGAGGTGTACGCGACTCCCAGCGCCGGGGTTGCGATGCAGATGTAAACGGCTGAGGTCCGGCCAACGCTACGAGCGTGAGATCCTGCGTGCCCGGAGGAACGACGAGATGCCGTATCCACCCAGCAAGCACACCCCAATGGCCAGCATGGCCAGCCGCACGACCGCTCCGGCACTTCCGTCAAATTGGCGGATGGTGCGGAAACCGGAGAAAACAAAGGCGATGGCCATCATGATGAATACGAATCCGATCATTTCGTGCCACAACGTGCGGGCCGGCTTCAGAACCGCCGGGACTACGAAACCCAAGAAGCGGCGGCCCTCATGGTACGCTCGCGCTCCGTCTCGATAAATGTTACGCTTAGGCACGACAACTCGATATTATCAGAAGTGGTGGTGCCTGTTGGTTTCGGCTCGGGATGCCGATAAAAATTAGGTAGAGATCTTGTGAAGCTGTGTCGCCTCTACTACAATCTAAACGGGTACCGTTGGTTGCGACCTAAATTGCAACGAGACGGAATGCGGTCGCATCCCACAATATAGGGGGAGGTCGGTGTGGACGAGGCTTTGAAGAACCTTATGCAGGATCTGGGAAACGCGATCAACGACTCGCTCTCAGAATCCGACCGGATTGCCGAAGCCATTGGCGAAATCAAGCGCGCCGGGTACGACGTCTTCCTGGTGCTGGAAGCCACCATTGGTTTCAATAAGCGCGACGACGGGGAGGGCGCCTCTGAAGACCAGTCGGGCTCCGATCCCCAACGGAAACGCGGCTTCGAGACTGCGGGGAAGGTCAAGTTCACCACCCAGGACCACCGCTTCCTGAAGGCCCTCAAGATCGCCGTGGACGAAGAGTCCCGCTAGTCCTCCGCTTAGTCCGGTCGGCAATCGGCCAACTCGCGATAAACCTGCCACGTATTTTCCACTGCTCCACTCCATGTAAACTTCGCCGCGCGCTCAAGCCCTCTACTGGAGAGATTCGCCCGGCGCTCCGGGTCCCGGGTCAGCGTTACCAGCGCGGCCGCCAGTTCTTCGGTGTCCGCGGGATTCACCAGCCATGCCGCATCACCAGCCACTTCGGGCATGGCCGAGCGATCGGACGCAATCACCGGCACCCCGGCAGCCATGGCTTCCAGCACCGGCATTCCAAAGCCCTCGTCCAGTGAGGGAAACGCGAAGATCGCCGCGCGCGCGTACCAATTGGCCAGTTCGGCGGGCGTCACATAGCCGGGCAGGCGAATCCGCTCACGGCTGCGCGACTCAGCGATCTTGGAGGCAATCTCCGCGGCGCCATATCCGGCGGATCCGGCCAGCACGAGCTGCCAGCCAGCATCCACTCTTTCAAAGGCGTCTACCAGCCGCGAGAGGTTCTTGCGGTGCTGAATGGCGCCTACATGCAGAATGATCTTCCGACGGGTGAGGGCCGTCACCCCTGGCGTTCGGACCCCGTGATGGACGACGCGGACGCGCGCCGCCTCCACTCCCAACAGCCCGATCACTTGCCCGGCGGTAAACTGCGACACCGCGATGATGCGGTCGCTACGGCTGGCCGCATCGCGCGCCTGCTCCGCGAACCGCCGCCGAAAGTCCGGCGTCGAGTATTCGCCAGTGAGCACGAAGAGATCGTGGAAAGTAGTCACCGCGCGGCGCAGGTGCGCGTGGGGCAACCGCTGGTTCAGACCGTGAAAAACGTCCGCCGACCGCGGCGCGCGCGTCTCGCCCAGCAGGAAGCGGCCGGCGTTGGGCGGCAAACGCCCGCCCAACGAGCGCAAGAACCGGTGCGACCGGTAGCAGAATGCGAACTCGTCGCCGGGGTGCGCGCGCGCGAGGCCGTCCATCATCTCGCGCGAATATACACCCACTCCGGACAGGTCCCCGCCTACGCTATACGTGGAATCCAGCGCGATCTTCAATTCTCGATTTTATATTCCTTGAGCTTGCGGTAGAGCGTAGTGCGCCCGATGCCCAGCATGTGGGCCGCCTTGGCGCGGTCGCCGTGGGTGGCCGCCAGCGCTTTCAGGATGGTCTCCTTTTCCACGGTGGCCAGGAACAAACCCGGCTGCCGCGGCGGCGCATGCAGCAAAGGCAGCCGCTCGGTTTCCGAACCGGCGGCTACCGCCGAAGTCAGCGGCGGCTCGGATGGCCGGGCGTTTTGCAACGCGGAAGGCAGGTCCGCGACGTTCAGCCAAGGGCCGGTATTCAGCGCCACCATGCGCTCGATCGAGTTTTGCAGCTCACGCACATTGCCCGGCCAATCGTAGTTCATCATGGTATCCAGCGTTTCCGACGTCAGCCGGTGATTCACGCCGAACCGCCGCAGGAAGTGATCGATCAGCTCCGGGATATCCACCTTGCGGTCGCGCAGCGCCGGCAGGTGCAGGCTGACAATGTTCAGCCGGTAATAAAGGTCCTGGCGGAACGTCGCCCGCGCCGCATCGCGCGCCAGATCGTGATGCGTGGCGGCGATCACCCGGATATTCACTTTGTGCTGCTTCAACGAGCCCACCGGGCGGAACTCGTGCTCCTGCAGCAGGCGCAGCAGCTTCACCTGGATGTCCAGCGGCAGATCGCCAATCTCGTCTAAGAAAGCCGTGCCGCCGTCCGCCATTTCGATGAGGCCCTTCTTCGCCTCGGAGGCTCCGGTGAACGCGCCCCTCGTATGGCCGAACAGTTCGCTTTCGAGCAGGGGGCCGACTAGCGAGCCGCAGTCGATGGGCACGAATTCGCCGCTCGGATTGGCGTCGTGGATAGCGCGCGCCACAACCTCTTTGCCCGTGCCGCTTTCCCCCAGCAGCAGCACAGGCGCGCGGCTGTGTCCGAGTTTCTCGATGAGCCGGCGGATCTCGCAGATCTGCGGCGACTGCCCCACTAAGCCGCGGGACCAGCCGTTTGCACCACGCTCCATGGGCTGCTTCGATTATACAGAATCCAGGCGAACCACGAATGCCAAGGTTACCGAACTGTCCTCGCCGCGAATGCGATTCAACAATGCCGACGCGCCATCTTCGGTAGATTCCATCCCTACCACCACGTGCCACCAACCCGGGGTATCCGCGCGTGCGATCAAACGCGCCCGCCCGTATTTCGCCTCCATGGCTCGGCGCAGGCGCTCGGCGTTGTCGCGGTTCCGGAATGAGCCGACCTGCACGCCGAAATGCCCTTGAATCGCCGCTGGCGCGCTCAGAATCTCCAACCGTACATGCGCGGTCCCCGGTCCGATCATTTCTATGGCGCGCGCCGCCGCATGCGACAGGTCGATGATCCTCCCATCCACGAATGGACCGCGGTCGTTGATCCGCACGTCCACCGACTTTTCATTGTCCAGATCGTGAACGCGCACCACGGTCCCGAATGGCAGGGTGCGATGCGCCGCGGTCATTTGCTCCATATCGTAGATTTCGCCGCTGGCCGATGCCCGGCCGTGATAGGGATGGCCGTACCAGCTCGCCAGACCGGTTTCGCCGGACTCGGGTGTCGCTGCAGCCGGTGCCGACGCTGGAGGCGGAGGGGGCGGAGGGGGCGTTTGTGCGACCCGCTTCCGATGGCAGGCCGCCAGCAGGATCAACGCGGCCATCGCGATCGTGATCGACAGCGCCTTGGAGGGCGGCCAATCCATCTTGCAGGCAGTGCCGCAGCCGCCCTTCAGGCGGCTGTTTGCGCTAGAGGCTCTCACTTATACACGTCCCGCTTCAAATCGTCCGGCAGATCGGTCAACCGGCCCAGCATCTCGTAGACCTTCGTCACCGCGTTATCCACGATGCGCTCTCCCGCGCCCGGCTCTACCGACGTGCTGGCGCTGGCCGCTCCGTATCCCCCGCGCGACGCCGCCGCGATGGTGGGAAAGTAGCCGTTATAGCCGCTCGTATAGCCCAGCAACAGCGCGTGCGGTACGGGGCAGCGGTCGCGCCAGTTCATCTGAAAATCCACAAATGGCTCGCCGGGCATGGTCATCAACGCGATATCTCCGTTGATAATGACGGTCGTCACCGGCAATTGTATCTCCGGCACGATGCGCGCGCCGTAGATCTCCATGCCATCCGGTCCTAGGAACTTCAACAGCGCGGCGCGAAACTTCTCGACATTCCATCGCAGGCGCACGGTGATGGCCGACTCCGAAAAATCAATGCTCGGCGCGTCCGGGGCACGCGTGTGAATCTCCTGCGCAACGCGCGCAGCCTCCTGCCCCAGACGCTCACCCGTCCAGTCGCGGCGGCCGATAGCGTCCTGCTCGATCGGGGTAACCGCGTAGTAGGGATTGATGTCGCCCGGCGCGCCTTGCAGAAAGAAGCTCTGCGCACGCCCGCCGAATTCCCGCTCCACAACCCGATTCATCACGCCCGGATAGTCCGCCGAATAGCGCAGGTTGTCCGCGCCGAAAACCACCGGGTGGCAGGCGTAGTTGGTGAGCACGGCCAGCGGCGTCCCATCGGCACGATCGACGCGCAGCACGGTTAGCGTGGGGTCCACCGGCGCTGTGGGGATCCGCGTCGGATTGCGTTCGAACCAGCTTACCGTGCCATCGGGATTTACGCGCAGGCGGTTGTGCCCGATGTACGCGGTCCCGGTCGCCACGCCGATGCGCGCCGGCTGTAATCCGGCCGCCGCTTCCGCAATGGCGCGCCCGATCTTGTCCAGGGCGGCCTGCTCCCAGGCAGGGGGAGCGTCGCGGTATTCATCCCGGATTACCGGCGCGCTATGCGTGTGTGAAGCGGCTACCAGCAGACACGAAATCGCGCTCGACCGCGTGGCCGTTTCCCGCAAACGAGCCAGCGATCCCGGTCCGAAGGTGCGGCCCAGGTCGAGCGCGACCAGCGCGAGCCGGCGGGGAGCGTTTTCCGGGCCCGCCTCCAACACGAGCACGCGCGCGTACAACGGATCCAGCATGCCGGTGGCGGGCTGACGCCGGTCCTCATAGCCCCACATCTGTACACCCGCCGGAGGCGTGATGTCCACACGCGCGACGCCCGCCCGCAGCCCGGCGCCACAGGCTCCCCGCGTCGCGACCAGGATCAATGCCACCCGAAGCACGCTGAGGCTCGCGATTCGCATAGTTGGAGTCCAGTCTATCTCAATCCAGATCCGGCAGTTCTTCCTTGGGCACCAGCACTTGAATCGTCCGGGGCGTCCACGGAATCCGGCTGATCAGGCCGCGCTTTTCCAGAGTTAAGATCATCTGGTGTACACTCGGCGGCGTCACCCGAAAGTACATCTGTATATCCAATTCGGCAGGTGGAACCTTGTGCAGTTTGGTGTACATGGCGATGAAGGCGAGGTACTGTCCCTGTTTGTAGGTGTACTTGGCGGCCAAGGTGTGCTCCTTGCGTATAAGCTTATAGCATGGCGGCGGATTTTGCAGACTCCGGCGAACCAATCCGGATTCCCATCACGGATGTCTTCGACCTGCATAGCGTGCCGCCGCGCGACGTCCAGGGGGTGGTCGAGGCCTACCTGGAGGAGGCGCATGCGATGGGCTTCCGCGCCATCCGCATCATTCACGGCCGCGGCGTCGGAGTGCAGCGCGAAATTGTGCGCGCGGTGCTGGCACGCACCGGGTTTGTCGTGTCGTACGGAGACGCGCCGCCGGAGGCAGGCGGATGGGGAGCCACTATTGCCACGCTCGATATACGTCGAGCCCACTGAACGCTTGCATCAATTTGCGCCATCGAGGCCCATTTCGGCCCTGAACAGCTTCAGATCGGTTTCTTTGTCCGCTACGATCGCCAGGTTGACCCCATAAGGATCTGTCAGCCAGTAAAGAAACAGCCGCCCGGCGGTTAGCTTTTCCGAGTCTTTGTAAACAATCAAATCGCCGGCGTACTTTCCGCGCACGATCACATCGAACGACCTGCCGCTTGCAATCGGAATCGCACTGTGTGCGACGACATACGACTTGGGCGGAGCCAGATCCACTCTGACCATGCAGCCGAAGTTGCCGGACCGGGTAAGGAAGTAGACGGCGGAGGAGTCCGGAGAGAACTGGGGGTCCAAGATCGCCCCGATTTCAACGTCGGCCGCCAATGCGGGCGCCACAATGCTGAGAGGCTTTTGGACGTGCCGATGTTTGACGTAAATCAAACGAAGATCGTCCGGCCGGCCCGGACCGCCGGACCTCACGAAAACCACCTTGTCGCCGTCCGCGGAAATCGCCGGCATGGAATCGGTCCCCGCTGAGGTAAGTTGTTCGGTGTCGCCGTTGTCCTGCAAGAGGAGGATATTGCCCGCAGTCTCCTTAACGGACGACGGTGCACCGGCGGCTATTTGAACGATGCATAGTGGCAGCAAGGGCCAAACAGAGCGCATGTCGCTACCGCACTTTATCGGCGAAGGAAAAAATAGGATCGATATCCACGGGCACATCGTCCACGGCCCCGAGCGCGTTGGCCAAAGCCGGCGGCATCTTGCCGTAGCGCTCGAACCAGGCTTCCGCCCGGGCGCGATCTCCGGTGGCTTCGATCTCCAACAACTCCTTCGACAGCGCCGCTATCGCGCCAGGGATGCGCGGCATATCGACTACGTAGCGCCCGTCCACGGCTTCGACCAGCGCCAGACGCTCCCGCAGATAGTTGCATTCCATCAACTCGGCGCGCGCGTGCGCTTCACCCGTGCCGAAACGCAGTGTGCGGAAGATATCGGCCACAAACGATACATAGTACTCTTCGAGGCGTTCTTTAGGCAGCGCGCCGTGGTCCGCTAGCCACTGCACGCCGAACATGCCGACGGCGTCCGCCTTGGCTTCCTCCAGCGCCGAGTAAGTCGCGCCGATGGCCTCGCGTATATCCACCTGTTTGCCGCTTTGCCGCGCGAACGCCGGCCCCAGCCCGTGCGCGATCTCGTGCAGCAGCGTGCCCACCAGGTAGCCTTCCCCGGACACTTTGGCCGCCTGGTCCAGGCGCATGAAGCGGCGCGCCAGCGGCAGGATGATGTATTGCACGCGCGCGTCCATGAAGTTCTTGAAAAAGATCTTCTTGCTGCCTTTTTCCTGGTGGATGCGCGGATCGTTGGGTAAGTTGTCCGCCACCGCCTGGTAACCGTGCCGCAGATCGCCTGCGCGATAGGGCGAGTCCATCACCTCCATGGGAGTGGCATGGCCCTTCTTCGAGGGCCGGTCTTGGGGCGCCAGCGGCAGGGCATCTTGAATATCCGGCACGTATTTCTGAAAGACAGCCAGCTTGCGGCTCTCCTGGTCGTTGCGGATCAGGACGGCCGCGCCGTAGGATGTCTTCACGCCCAACAGATCGTCGAGATAAGTTTCGTAAGGCGCAAAGATCACGTCGAACTTGGGGTTATCCAGCTCCAGCCAGGCGATGTCGCTGGCGTAGTAATCGTCGTTGAGCAGGGCATCGGCGCGCAACCGCAGGAAGCGCGCGAAAGCGGCGTCATCGCTGAGCGCCGCGGCCTCCCGCAGCGCCTGGCTCATGGGACCGATAAATTCCTTATAAGCCTCATGATAGGGCACGCCCACCAAGCGGCCGCCGCGCCGTTCCACCACCGTGTAGGGATCGAAAATCGCCGCCTTGTCTTTGGGATACTGCGCGACATCTTGCTCGATCTGCTCGCGCGTGAGCCCGTCGGGGTAAAGCGCGTGGCCGGGCGGCATTGGTTCGCCGCCCACGAACGGCCGGTTCTCGTTCAGCAGGTCCCAGCGGCAACCGTTGATCGTGAGCAAGCGTTTCAAGGCTGGATCGGGTGTGGATTTGTAAAGGCGCAGCCCTTCCGGGTCGCTCTGCCGCCAAAAGATATCGTCAAGATATTGCGACGCTTCCACCAGTTTGTCGACCATCCGGAGCTCGCGCTCGCTCAGGCCCGCCGAGCGGTACGGCATTTGCAAAGGCTGCCACTTGGCGAGAATGGCGTCAGTGGCGCTGGTTCCGGTTCCGGCAAGACACATAAGCAATAACAATTCAGAAGAAAGGAGACAGAAGACAGAAGTCAGGAGTCGGAATCGCGGCTTCTGTCTTCTGTCTCCTTTCTCCTGTCTTCTATGCATTAGTGGCGCGCTTCAACTCTATACTAACCAATTTATTCAACCCGTCGATATAAGCCTTGGCGCTGGCCTCGATGACGTCGGTGGAAGCGCCTCGTCCCACCACTTTCGAGCCGCCCTCCTCGAGCTGCGCGGTGACCTCGCCCAGCGCCTCGGTTCCGCTGGTTACCGCCCGGATCTCGTACCGTACCAATTTAGCGGCGCTTTTCGTCACGCCCGAGATGGCTTTGCAAACGGCGTCCACGGGGCCGTCGCCAATGGCCGCGCCTTCACGCACCTCGTCGCCCACGCGCAGCCTGACGGTGGCCGTTGGAATGGCGGACGTCCCGCTATAGATGTGCAGATACTCAAGCCGGTAAGTCTCCGCGATGGGGTGGAGTTCGTCATGTACGATGGCGATCAGGTCCTCGTCGAATACTTCCTGCTTCTTGTCCGCCACGGTGAGGAACCGCTGGTAAGCCTGGTTCAACTCCGCTTGCGAGAGTGAGTAGCCCAGCTTTTCCAAACGGTCGCGCAGTCCGTGGCGCCCTGTACGCGCGGTCAGCACCACGCGGCTTTCAGTCAGTCCCACATCCTCGGGACGCATGATCTCATAGGTCTCCCGCTCCTTCAGGAAACCATCCACGTGAATGCCGGAGCTATGCGAGAACGCATTCCCGCCGACCACGGCCTTATTGGCCGGCACGGGCATGCCGAGCATATCCGCCACCAGCCGGCTGGTCCGGTGAAACTCCCGCGCATCGATCCCGGTATCCACGCCGTAGTAATCGCGGCGGGTACGCAGTGCCATGACCACTTCTTCCAGCGCGGCGTTGCCGGCCCGCTCGCCGATACCGTTGATGGTGCCTTCCACCTGGCGCGCGCCGTTCATCACGCCGCTCAAGGTATTGGCGGCGGCGAGTCCCAGGTCGTCATGACAATGCACGCTGATGACGGCCTGCGCGATGTTAGGAACATTTTGCAGAACCGCGCGGATGAGCGCGCCGTATTGCTCCGGCACCGTATAGCCGGTGGTGTCGGGAATATTCACCACGGTGGCGCCGGCTTCGATGGCCGCCTGCAGCATTTCGAAAAGATAGCAGGGATCGGCGCGCCCGGCGTCTTCCGCGTAGAACTCCACGTCGCTCACATAGCTCCGGGCCAGCTTGACGGCCTCGACAGCCATGGCGAGCATGGTGACTTTTTTCTCCGCCAGGCTTGTGCCGTAGCGCGCATCCCGGAACTTTCCAACCACATGGATATCCGAAACGCCGATGCCGGTGTGAATGCGCGGCCGTTTGGCTTTGGCGAGCGCTTTGCCGCACGCTTCGATATCGGACGGGACTGCGCGCGACAAGGCGCAGATCACCGGCCCTTCGATTTCCTGCGCGAGCAGTTGCACGGCTTCGAAATCTTCCGGCGACGAGGCCGGATAGCCGGCTTCGACAATGTCCACGTTCAAGCGCGCCAACTGCCGGGCGATCATCAGCTTCTCCCGGCTGCCCAGCCGCGTGCCGGCGGCCTGCTCGCCATCGCGCAAGGTGGTATCGAATACAGCGACCTTCTCGAACATTTGCTGTAGTCCTACACTATAGCAGCGCTGAGGATGTGGCGCTACGCCTTCACCTTATTCGCGAATTTGTGCCGGAACTTTTGGACTTTGGGCGCCACCACGTACGAACAATACGGCTGCCGCGGATTGTTGGCGAAGTACTCCTGATGATAGTCTTCGGCGACGTAGAACGCGGACGCGGGCGCGACTTCGGTCACGATGGGATCGTGGAAAGTCTTGGCCGCGGTCAGTTCGCGAATCAACTGTTCGGCCGTCGCGCGCTGCTCGTCCGAGTGATAGAAGATGGCGGAGCGGTACTGCGTTCCCGCATCGTTGCCCTGCCGGTTGAGCGTAGTCGGATCGTGAATGGCGAAGAACACCTCCAGGATGTCGCGGAAGCCGGCCACATCGGGATCGAAGGTGACTTGCACCACTTCGGCATGGCCCGTGCGGCCGGTGCAAACGTCGCGATACGTAGGATTCGGCTGGCGGCCGCCCATGTATCCGGACTCCACGGAGAGCACGCCTTCCATATCGTCGTAGACGGCTTCCAAGCACCAGAAGCATCCCCCGGCGAGCGTGACGGTTTCGCGTTTGGACATGGTCTTAGGGTAGCGCACCGGTGGCGGCTTCGATTTCCACTTTGTCTCCCACGTGCAGGAAGGTAGTGCTGGGGTTTTTGATTCCCCACACGACATAAGGGATGGTGAAACGCGTCTTGGCGGACGCCTGGCCATTGTTCATCCGCACCTCCACCGGAAGTGCGATCTCATGCGCAGCGCCGTGGATGCGAAACACTCCATGCACCTGAATTTGCGACACGCCTTGCGGCGCCACCGCGCCAACGACGCGATCCGGCGTGAAGACGATCTCCGGATATTGGGCGCTTTCGAGAATTTCCTGGTGCATCCGGCGGTCGCGTCCATCGCTGCCGCTGTTGCCGCTGGCGGCATCCACCACCACTTCGCCGGAGATCGTACCGGTGGCCGGATTGAAGCGGATCGCGCCATGCTTCAGCTTGAAACTGCCATGCACCGTGTGCAAAGTGGCGGAAAGCTTGAATTGCACAGTGGTGCGCGCGGGGTCCGCATTTAAGACGATCTCCTGGCCCGATGCGGCGGCGCAAACGGCAAGAGCGGTCAGGAGAAATTGGGGACGCATAGGTGGCAGGACAGCAGCGTTTGAAAGATGCGGGGCTCGGCGGCCATGACGCGGAACGCGGGCGTGCGCAGCCAGGCGCGCCGATCCATGGTGAGCATCAGCTTCGACATCAGCGTGGGGCGCCGGGCCAGGCGGCGGTGCGCGGCCTGGTAACGGGCGAGATCTCCTGACGCCAGGCTGTCGGCCAGCGCGATCGCCTGGTGGAACGAGAGACACAGCCCCTCGCCGGTGATGGCATCCACCGATCCGGAAGCGTCTCCGATGAGGGCGACGTTGCCGCGATAGACGCGGGGCAGGCGGCGATTGGCCGTGACGGCGCCGCGCTCCGTGGTTGCGCGCGGCGCATTTGCGAGGCGGGCGGCAAGCTGCGGAAACTGCGTTAGAGCTTCATCCAGGCGCAGGCGCGGGTTGCGGGAAATGAGCGCGGCGCAAATTTCCCGCGGGCCGATCGGCGTGAGGTAGATCTGACAGCCAGCGCCCCAGTGCAATTCCATGTAATCGCTCCAGGGCGCGACGCGATAGTGTATGCTGAAGCCGAAGCGCCGGCCGGCTGGCGGCTTGGCGGCAAACCCAGCCCAGCGCCGGACGCGGGAATGGAAGCCATCGGCGCCGGCAATCCAACGGGCGGGGACGGTGCCACCCGCGACGGATACGCCGTCCCCGCAGATGCCCGCCACCGGCGTGCCCCACAACATGCGAACGCCGGCGGCGGCTGCCGCCTCCACCATTTTGGAATGCAACATGGTGCGGCGCATCCCGAGCGCAAATCCATCAGGGAACGGAGATTCGATAGAAACACCGCGGTCAATGAATCGAATGCCGTTGAAGCGCTGCGCATCCGCGGCGCCGAGTGTCACGCCGAGACTGCGCAAAGCGGCCAAGCCATCGGGCATCAGGCCTTCACCGCATACTTTGTCGATAGGCGGACGCGCGCCATCGGCAAGTGTGACATTCAGTCCCTTGCGCCGCGCGGCGATGGCGGCCGCGAGGCCGGCCGGTCCACCTCCGATAACGAACAGGTCGGTAGGCTGCAAAACCAGCAGACGGTTGCCGGCGCGATTGCGTTCCGGCAAGGACTGTTACGTTGTGCGCAGCAATCCTAATTTAAGCTTTCCAGGTATTGAAAGCTCTTGCGCAGCGACTCGATGGGATCGCCGGGCGTCTCATCCTGTTCGACGAAGTAATGCTTCACGCCAGCCTGCTTGGCGGCGCGCAATACTCCGGGGATATCGACGGCGCCGTCGCTGAGATCGTGAAACGCGGCGCGCGGGATATTCTCGTTGAAGCGTTGCGCGGTGCCGGTTGCGACGTTCTTCAAATGCACCAGCGCGATGCGGTCGCCGTATTGTTTCAGGACGCTGACCGGATCGACACCCGCCACGCGCGCCCACATGACGTCCAGTTCCAGGCTGACGAGCTTCGGGTCGGTGGTCTTCATCAGCACATCGAGCAACCGCCCGTCCGGCGTTGGCTGGTATTCGAACGCATGATTGTGATAGCAGAGCCGCATGCCGGCTTGGTTGGCCATCTCTCCGGCCATGTTGAGCGTCCGGCCAAGCTTGCGAATCATCTCGACGCCGCCGCGGTCGCGCGGATCGATCCAGGGACAGACAACATACTCGAAGCCATGCTTCTTGGCGTCTTCGAGCGCCGCCGGCAGATTATCCGGCTGGTGGATGAACACTTGCGGGTTAAGATGCACGCTAACGGCTTTCAGCGAAGTCTGTTTCAAACTGGGCCAGATGTCGTCGAGGTGGTCCGCGGTGCATTCCACTTCGCGATACCCGATCTGCTCGATGGCGCGCAAGGTCTCGATCGGGTTCTTAGGCAGGACGCGGCGGACGGTGTAGAGCTGCACGCCGACCGTGGGGATAGCACGCGCGTGGAGTGAAACGGCCGTTGCCGCGGCGGCGGTGGATAGAAACGAGCGGCGGGAGATGGAGGGCATGTTCATATGGTATAGCGGAACGCTCCCTTACGGTCGCGGCTCAGTAGCGCGGCGGCTCAGCAAGGGTCTTCGAGAACGCCCGGAGAAACTCGACTGGCGTCGCAATCCGCAGGCCGGTCCGCCGCGCGCATTCGACCTGCGGCCGGCTGGCGGACATGGTAAGAATATCCTACTACGTCTCCACATTATTCGCAGCGCAGCGCGGCGACTCAATTAATTAAGGCACGAGCACAAATCGTTCGATGGCGATTTTGGCGCTTCTATCCGCACGGACTTGGGCGCGATGGAAGACCACTTTGATCTCGTCGAATTTCCGTATGGCTGCGCCTGGAGGGATTGGAAAGCCCAAGATCTGCCAAGCTGACGACGGCGGTCCGGCTACGGCTGTTCCCAGAATGTGGGGCGGGTTTGCGGACTGCGTATCGATCAGAATCAGCTCCAGCGAAACAGTTCCCGGAAGGGGATCGCTGTTTTGAATGGCAAGCTGAACCTGGCTGCAGCAGTTTATGTCCACAGGCGAATCCAGTTTTTGATGTGCTTCCATCGCCATCGGCCAGCCGTCCGTAGTATGAAACGACAGCTCGGACGCGCTGCCCCGGCGGATAACAGCTCCGCGTGGAGGCCGCGTTGCAGGCCACCTGAACATCCAGTATTCACCTGAAAACGGGATGCTTCTGGCGCCAACAGGGACGCGCCGAGCTGGCGCGACGGCGACGGCAGTGGCGCGACCAGCGTGGTATGGGGCTGCAACGGAGGCAGCAGGATGACTCCGGGAAAGTCGCCGCCAAATCCCGCGTTGTCGTTTGAACGCGCCCCGGCCTGCTTGGCCGCTTGTGCGCCGGATTGGCCGGCTGGATCTGAAGAATCGGCCACGGCTTGCGCTCCCGCGCCGCCTCTGCCGCGCACCGCGATCGCACCGGTTGTTAGAGCGGCCGCCAGCAGGAAGGTCCACACCACGCTCAGCGCG
>DATNMW010000310.1:0-4387 GCA_035602155.1 Bryobacteraceae bacterium
ATAGGTCTCATAACCGCGCCGCGCCAGCGCGATGGCTTCGTCGATCTTGCCCAGGTTTCCTGTGGCGCGCGCTTCGCAGGCCAACACGCGACCCAATCCTTTATCCACTTCCTCATGCCACTGGGCCTCGCTCATGTGGCCCGGGGCGGGCGTGTTGCGCGTCTGGCGCAGCAGTTCTTCATATAACTTGGCATATTTCAACGCGCGTTCCGACGCATCGGCGGCGCTGGTCGCCAGCAGGGCGCGGATGACTCTATCCAAAACCTGGACGTCGGACGGCTCGCGCGCCAGCACACGCTCGCCATACTCGATCGTGCGCTTGTCGTCTTTGGCCTCGATGGCCGCTTTCACCAGCGCCCGCTCGATTTCATTGCGGCGCGTGGAGTTCGGATATTTGGCGAGATGCTTTTCCAGCGCGCGGATGAAATCGACCGGACTGGTGCCGGCCTCCGACACCGCGTCGCTCAACTGTCGGGCTTCGTCGGAAGCAGGCGCTGCCGGGGGCGCGTTCTGCGCCCAGCCCACCACGCCGAAAATAAGCGCCGCAAGCAGGACTCTCATTTCGGCGGGGTGACTGCGCACGGCGTTGCCGCACATCTGAACTGGTCGGCCAGACCCGCCGCGCGCAAACGCGCCTGATGCATATAGACCTCGTTCTTGGCAATGCGGTCGAGCAGCGGCAAATACTGCGAAGGGTCCACCAGCCGCTTATGGTCGTACGCCGATTCCAGCAGGAGCACCGCCTTCATTACCCCCAGCCGGTCGTACTTGGCCGATACCTCCAGGTTGACCAAGAGCTGCTCGGATTCGCTGATACGCTCAAACCAATCGGCCAGGACCTGCGCCGCCGGGTCCTCGGAGTAATTGAACTTCACCTCGTTCTTCCTCGCCCCATCCACGAAGCGGAACGTTTTGGTACCCATGAACGCTACCTTCAACGGCGATTCCAGAGGATGATCGAAGTATCCGAGCTTGGCCGCCAGATCGAACATCCCGGCGGCATCCGCATCGTTTAACTGAAAGCGCAACGGGTTGTCGTCCTTCTCTTCCTCGCGGTAGTCGCCCGCGCCGGTCTTGTCCACGCTGATCGCCACGTAGGCTGGTGTGCTGCCGGGGAACGACTTTGAGAAGTAGAGACGCGGGACATCCGCGGCATCGCCTGGATCGGCCGCCGCCATACACACGCACCAGATCAGCGCCACTTGCCATTTCATCGTGCCGGAACCCCTTGCAAACGGTCGCGCATGACGGCGTGCGTCGCGTGGCAAATAGCCACCGCCAGCGCGTCGCAGGCATCTTCGGATTCGATCATTGAATCCAATCCCAGCAGAGACTGCACCATCGCTTGCACCTGCCGCTTGCCCGCTTGCCCATAGCCCACCACGCTGGTCTTGATTTCGAGCGGCGAATACTCGCCCAGTTCCAACCCAGCCTCCGCTATGGCCAGCAGGGCGACCCCCCGCACGTGCGCCAATTTCAAAGCCGTCCGCACATTGGCCGCGTAAAACACCTGCTCCACGGCGGCCGCGGCGGGCGCATGCCGCTGGATCACCTCGCGCAGCCCGCGCGCGATCGCATGCAGTCGCACTTCGAACGGATCCTTAACCCTGGTCGCGATCACGCCGGAGGCGATCAGCTGATGGCCGCCGCCGTCGGATTCAATGACGCCGTAGCCCGTTCGCTGCGCACCGCAGTCCACCCCCAGCACCAGCACTTTATTGCGCCATCGCCTCCAACTCCTTTTCGTCGATATCGAAGTTGGAATACACGTTCTGCACGTCGTCCTGCTCTTCGAGCGCCTCGCTCAACCGCAGCATGGCTCCCGCGTTCTTGCCTTCCAGCCGCACCAGATTCTTCGGAAGCATGGCGACCTCGGCCGATTCCGTGGTCAGCTTGGCCTTTTCTAGCGCCGCCACCACGGCTTCGTGAGCTTCCGGCGGCGAAACTACTTCCCATTGGTCGCCTTCGTCGCGCAGATCGTCGGCGCCGGCGTCCAGCACGATGTTCATGAGATGCTCTTCGCTGGCCTGGTCCCGCGGCACGTAGACGTGGCTCTTGCGCTCGAACATCCAGGCCACGCTGCCCACCTCCCCGAGATTGCCCCCGTTCTTCGAAAAGCAATGGCGGATTTCGCTGACCGTCCGGTTACGATTATCGGTGGCGACCTTGACCAGAACGGCGGCGCCCCCCGGCCCGTAGCCTTCGAACATGACTTCGTCGATCTGCCCTCCCTCCAACTCGCCTGTGCCGCGCATGATGGCCTTCTTGATGTTATCGGCGGGCATACTGACACCCTTGGCGGCCAGGATGGCGGTCCGCAAGCGGGGATTGGCGTCCGGATCGCCCCCATTACGGGCGGCGATCATGATTTCCTTGATGATGCGCGTAAACGTCTTTCCGCGTTTGGCGTCCAGTGCAGCTTTCTTGTGCTTGATGGTCGCCCACTTCGAATGACCTGACATGGCAAAACCTCTTCGTGGGACCCGGCCTGCGGGGCCGGGTAGCTAGCTTGTTACGAATTCGACAACTGAAGCATAACAGAATGAGCGAAGTGGCGACAACCGGGGCGGAGCGGAGCCGCAATGACAATCCGACCGCAAGCTTCGCCTACCGGCGGATGCATCACCTCGCCACTCTGACATATTGTGCCTTCTAGTCTCGATCGCGTCGGTGCCCATTCATGGGGTATAGCGAGGCGCTGCCCCATCCCAGAAAACAGCCCGCGCGTCACGCACTAAACTAAAATGAGAAACGCCGATGCCGAAAGATGTTGCCGCCCGGATCGAAAAGCTGCGCGAAACGCTGCGCCATCACGAGCGCCTGTACTACGTCCTCGACCAGTCCGAAATCACCGACGCCGAATACGACGTCCTCATGCGCGAGCTGCGCGACCTGGAAACGCAACATCCCGAACTGCTGACGCCCGATTCGCCGAGCCAGCGCGTGGGCGGCAAGCCGCGCGAGGGCTTCGTCAAAGTGGCGCACAGTGCGCCAATGCTGAGCCTGGACAACGCTCTGGATGAAACCGAGTTGCGCGATTTCGACCGGCGCGTGCGCGAACTGCTGCGCGGCGCCGAGTTCCAATACGTTACCGAATTGAAGCTGGACGGCCTTTCCATGGCGGCGCACTATCGCGACGGGCAATTCGTCCAGGCCATCACCCGCGGCGATGGCGTAGTGGGCGAGGACGTCACGGAGAATGCGCGCACCATCCGCTCCCTGCCGTTGCACGTGAAGTCCGAACTGCCGCAGTTCGAAGCGCGCGGCGAAACTGTGATGAACCGGCGGGCCTTCGAGCGGTTGAACGCGGAGCGCGACGAGCGCGGCCTGTCCCGCTTCGCCAATCCGCGCAACGCCGCCGCCGGATCGCTGCGCGTGCTGGAGCCTTCCATCACGGCCTCGCGCCGCCTGGATTATTACACCTACTTTCTGCAGGTGGATGGCCTGCCGGCCCATCCGCGCCACTGGGAATCGCTCGAAGAACTGGCGCGCATGGGTTTCAAGGTGAATGCCAACCGCAAGCTCTGCCGGGACGTGGACGAGGTGCTGCGGTTCTGCGCGGAATGGGAGGCGAAGCGCGAACAGTTGCCCTACGAGATAGACGGCGTGGTGGTGAAGGTGGATTCCATCGCGCAGCAGCAGCAGCTCGGATACACGGCCAAAGCGCCGCGCTGGGCCATCGCGTATAAATACCCCGCGCGGCAGGCGCTGACCACCGTCGAGAACATCGAAGTTCAGGTGGGGCGCACTGGCGCGCTGACCCCGGTGGCGCACCTGAAACCCGTTGAAGTCAGCGGGGTGACCGTTTCGCGCGCTACCCTGCACAACGAAGACGAAATAGAGCGGCTCGGCTTGGAAATCGGCGACACGGTGGTGATCGAGCGCAGCGGGGATGTGATTCCCAAGGTGGTTCGGGTGCAGTCGCAAGGCTCTTACCGCAAGCCATTCCGCATGCCGGAGACGTGCCCGGTATGCGGCGGCAAAATCGTGCGTGAAGAGGGGGAAGCGGCCTCGCGCTGCATCAACATCAATTGCCCGGCGCGCCTGAAGGAATCCATCCTGCACTTCGCGGCGCGCGGCGTAATGAATATCGACGGCATGGGCGACGCGCTGGTGGATCAGTTGGTGGATCGCGGCCTGGTGCACAGCGTAGCGGATATCTATGGGCTCACGTTGGCGCAGTTGATGGCGCTCGAGCGCATGGCTGCCAAGTCCGCGGGCAATGTAATCAGCAACATCGAGAAATCCAAGCAGAGCCCGCTGCCGCGCATTCTGACGGCGCTGGGCATCCGTTTCGTGGGCGAACGCACCGCGGTATTTCTGGCTGAAGCTTTTGGCAGCCTGGACCGCATCGCGCAGGCCGCCGTGGACGAACTGCAGCGCGCCG
>DATNMW010000311.1:0-9421 GCA_035602155.1 Bryobacteraceae bacterium
TGACCAAGCCCCTGCGTGAAGAGGCACTGCTGGAGAAGATGGGCGCCCTGCTGAACATTCCCTACGACTACGAAGAAACCAACGAAGCCGAAGGGCAGGCGATGGTTGGCGCCGCGGCGCTGAGCGCGCACAAGCTGAGGCAACTGCCGCCGGAGTTGCTGGAAGAAATGCTGAATGCGACTACGAGAGGCGACAAAAACCTCTTGGATAAGCTGATCGCGGAAGTACGCGAGGCTGGTGAAGCCGACTCGGCGCACGCTCTACAGGTGCTGGCCGATAAGTACGAATACGATGCCCTTACAGGATTGCTTGAAGAATGCCGCGCCGGTCACGGACCAGTCACCGCCTAATCGCGGCGACATCATGGTCGTCGACGATAACCCCGCAAACCTAAGGCTGCTGGAAGACATGTTGCGGCGGCAAGGGCACGAAGTGCATTCTTTTCCGCGGGGCAGGCTGGCGCTGGCGGCCGCGGCGCGCAATCCGCCGGATTTGATGCTGCTGGACATCAACATGCCAGAGATGGACGGCTACGAGGTGTGCGAACGCCTCAGATCCACTGAACAGGGCTTAGGCATCCCTGTCATTTTCCTCAGCGCCATGAGCGAAATAGAAGACAAGATGAAAGCCTTCCAGGCCGGGGCAGTGGACTATGTCTCGAAGCCATTCCAACTCGAAGAGGTTCTTGCCCGGGTCGAAACTCATCTTAAGTTGCACTGTCTCCAGCGGACATTGCGGTTGCAGAACGAGCATTTGGAGGAGGCCGTGGCCGCGCGCACACAAGAACTCGCGGAAGCGAACGGGCGACTGACCATCCTGGATCGCGCGAAGAACGAGTTCCTGACGCTCATCTCGCACGAGTTGCGCACACCGCTCAACGGACTTCTGGGAGTCGGCGATCTCATTTTGGAGCTGCTGGTACCCACCGAGGAGAACAAGGATCTCCGGGGGTTGTTCCAGCGCTCGCGCCGAAGAGTTCTCTCGATAATGGACGATGCCCTGCTCCTGACTGAAATAGACGTGAACAAGGATCGGTTCAGGTGCCTACCGGTTTCCGTGAGCGCGGTGCTGCGGCGCGCAATCGACGGCACCGCCGGATTCGCCGATTCCCGCCGCGTGAAACTAACGCAGCCATCGTCGGAAATCGCCGGGATGGACATGGTTGTCGGAGACGAGGATCTGCTGGTGAGAGCGGTGCAGGCGCTCATCGAAACCGCCGTTAGATTCTCCAAAGAAGGAGAAGCGGTGGGGATGGCGCGGGAGGCTGTCCCCGGTTCGGTCAGGGTGATCGTCGAAGGCCATGGCCGGACGATCCCGATTCCCGCCTTGCCGAAATTCTTCGATCTCCTCTCGATCAAGGAAGCCATCACGCCGGGCGGGGATCTTGGACTAGGCCCGGCCATGGCATTCCGCATTCTGGCTTTGTTTGGCGCTTCGGTCAGCGTCGCGAATCGGGATCCGTCCGGAATCCGGCTGACCATATCGCTAAAGGCTGCCGTGCCGGAGTTATGCGTGGCCCACTGAGGGTAGCGCCCGCCCGCATAAGTAGCGGGGCAGACCCGGGTCTGGAGACCCGCTGCAGCCGTGGACGCCCGCCCCACAAGCCATCCTTTGCCAGACTGACGCACGCCGCCCCAATTCGGTTAAGCACCCTTGCACCCCCAACGGCGAAGGCGCTGCCGGCGCCGTTGCTATAATTAAGCTCTCCATGGACGGCCCGACCCTAACTTTGCTGCTGGTGCAGATCGGTCTGATTCTGGCGATACCGTTGTGCATGGCCAAGCTGCTTGAGAGGCTTGCGCCATCGCCGTTGGTGGTGGAATTGGTGTGCGGCGTTTTGCTGGGCCCCAGCGTCTTCGGCATGGCCGCTCCGAAGCTTTTCGCGCGGGTCTTCCCCGCACTGGGCCGCGCCACCCAGGCGCGTGAAGCGGTCACCGAACTGGGATTGCTGCTTTTCGTGTTTATGGCCGGTCTGGAGCTGCAGCCCAAGCGCCTGCGAACCTTGGGACCGCCTATCTTGTGGTCCAGTTTCCTGGGAATCCTGGCGCCGCTCGCGCTGGGGGTAGGATCGGTCCTGTTGTGGCCGGAGTTCTGGCGTAACAAGGCACAGAGCAATGTGCCCCTCCTGGCGCTTTTTGTCGGGACTATCTTATCCATCTCCGCGCTGCCGGTGATTGCGCGCATCCTGATGGATCTGAATCTGATGAAGACGGAACTGGGCGCGATTGTGATGTCGGCGGCGATGCTTGACGACTTGGCCGGGTGGGGACTTTTCGCGGTCATTCTGGGGAACTTCGGAGGCGAAGGCCACACCGGCCGGAACTGGTGGGCCAGCCTGGTGGCGGTGGCGCTGGTTTTCGGACTGATCCTGAATCTTTCAAACAAGAGGATACAGCGCGCCGTCGGCTGGTTGAATCTGCCGAAAGACACGCTGCAATTGAAGCTGACGTTCCTGGTGTTCTTGACCGCTTCCATCTTATCGGAGGTTGTCGGGACACACGCCACGCTGGGCGCGTTTCTGGCCGGGGTGGCATTGGGACGCATCCCCGATGCGCGCAAGCTGGCGCACGAAAGCTTCTACCGGACCACCGCCGGCATTTTCGCTACATTGTATTTCGTCTCCATCGGGTTGAAGGCCAATTTCGTGGCCAACTTCGATCCGCGGCTGGTCGCCTTCGTATTGGTCGTAGCCTGCGTCGGCAAGATCGGCGGCGTATTCCTGGGCGCCAGGCTCGGCGGAAAGTCGCCGCACGATGCGCTGATGGTGGCCTTGGGGATGAATGCGCGCGGCGCCATGGGCATCGTTCTGACTACGATCGCCCTGGAATACGGGCTGATCGATCAGCGCATTTTTGTGGCGCTGGTCATAATGGCGCTGGTCACGTCGGTGTTAAGCGCCGTGGGTATCAAACGCTTGCTCGGCGGGGGCGCCGCACAACCCGACGCGGAAGAACAAGAATCGGAACTCCTGCCGTACGCGTAATCGGCGGAACCCGGCAGCCGCGTTGGCGTCATACTAGCAGGAGTATTCTATGAGCTTCTACAAGATATCCGCGTTTTTGCAGAGTTTCCTCGATCCCCGGAGGGCCTGGTTGTTGGCCGGTCTGCTGGTGGCGGCCGGCTGCTTCCCGGTCCATGCGCAGACCAGCGGCACCAGCCATCAGGCGGTCCGGCTCAACTTGGTCGCCGTGGATTCCGCAGGCCGGCCCGTTCCGGATCTGACGGTCTCCGATTTGGCCGTCTTTGACAATGGCTCGCCGCAGCAGATCGTTTCCCTCCGCCTGAATCAAACCGACCGGCCCCGCCCGCTGGTGTTGCTATTCGACCTTCTGAACGCGGACGAATCTTCCCGGGGAGCTGTTTGGAACAGCATCAAGACCTCTTTGGCGCATTTGAGTAATTCGACAGCCGGCGGCCCTCTGTATCTCTATTTGCTGGCCGAGGATGGCAGTCTCTATCCGGTCCACGCCCTGCCGGGCGGGCCGGCTGCCACGCAGACGGCGGACGCCTCCTGGGCGAAGGATATCGGGCCTTTGCTGGATGCCGCGATGCAAAAGGCTACCCAGTTGAGGCCGCAGGATTTCCGCGCCGTTTCCCCGATCGCGCTCCAATCGCGGTTCAAGGCCACCTACGGCGCGCTGGACAATATGCGCGTGTTGATGGCAAGGCTGCCCGGCCCAAAGGAACTGCTATGGGTCACCTACGGAATTCCAAGCGCGATACACCTTGCGGATCGGACCTGGTTCGACGGCGTCCCACCGTTGCGGCAATTGGGCGCACAATTCGTTCGGTCTGAAACCACGGTCTATACGGCCGACCCTGGCATCAATCTCCAAGTTGGAACGCTGAATCGGGATTCGCTGGATATTCTGACCGGGGTCACCGGCGGCCACGTCTATTCGACGATCGATCTAAATCGCGCGCTCGCCCAGATCGAAGCCGAAGCACACACCAATTACAGCCTTGAGTACCAACCGTCCGCTAACAATTGGGACGGCAAGTATCACAAGCTGCGCGTCACGGCCGCCCGCAAGGGAGTGCACCTCCGGACGGAAGCCGGTTATTTCGCGGCGGCGAGATCGTAAGTCAATCCTGGCACAAGGTAGAGCCTGGGTGAAAGGGACCGACGGTTGTGGGGCAAGATGGTATCCTGCGAGCCGACTCACAAGCTTGCGGCAAGGGCAGCGGTAAGATACGATGCTCGCCATGCACGATACGAATGCAATTTCGCGGAGAAGCCTCCTCCAAATGGGTGCGATCGGCGCGGTTGGCGCGTTCGGGGCGGGTGCTCTGCGCGCCAACCCCCTGGGCTTTCCGATCGGGTGCCAGACATGGCCGGTCAGGCAAACAATCGGCAAGGATCTCGACGGCACGCTGAAGGAACTGGCCGGCATGGGTTTCGAGAGGATCGAGATGTGCTCGCCCGCGGGTTACGCGCAGATGGGCTTCGGGCCACTGGCACAACTCAAGCCGGCTGAGCTGCGCGAAAAGATCCATGCCGCCGGGCTAGGCTGCGAGAGTTGCCACTTCGGCTTCACGGAACTGCGGGACCATTTGGACGAGCGGCTGGCCTTCGCCCAGGAACTCGGCCTGAAACAAATGATCGTCGCCACGTTTTGGCTGCCGCAAGACGCCAAGATGGCGGACTGGATGCGCGCCGTCGATGAAGCCAATAAAATAGGCGAGAGGACGCGGAAAGCCGGCATCCAGCTCGGCTTCCACAACCACGATTTCGAGTTCCGCAAGATCGACGGCGAGCCGATCTACGACAAGCTGATGAGCGAGTTCGATCCAAAACTGGTGAAGATGCAGTTCCAGGTGAGCGTGATCAGTCTGGGCTACCAGGCGGCGGACTATTTCGAGAAGTATCCGGGCCGGTTCATTTCGATCCACCTGCAAGACTGGTCGCCAACGGAGAAGAAGGAAGTCGCCTTGGGGCAGGGTGTGGTGGACTGGAAAAGGCTGTGGGCGGCAGCCGGCAAATCGGGTGCGCGAAACAACTTCGTAGAGACCGAGCGCGAGGATTTCAAGGCCAGCGCGCAGTTCTTGAAAGGGCTGAGTTGATCCTGCCGGTGGTCGCGCTGCTGGCTGCCGCCGCGCAGCTCCGGAGCGGCGACCTGACGCAGCAGCTTGCGAGCTGGAAAATCCACCATCACGATGCGCGCGCGCCCGACCCGTTAGTGATGTCGGGCCGGCGAGTGGTTTCCATCGAGACGCGCGGACCGGGTACGGCGGGGATTTCGAAAACCTTTCACCTGACGCCGGGGTCGCTTTGGCGGGTGAGCGCCCGCACCGACGGCAGTGCCCTCATCAATGCCGAAGCTCCTTCCGGTCGGATTGGTTCGTCGACCAGCGGAGAGCTGCTGTTTCGGGCGCCCTCGCCCGGCGAGGTCACGATCCACCTGGATAGCACTGGCGGTAGGGCGTCGTTTGTGGATCCGCGGTTTGAACCGGCGCCGGAGCTCGGCCCAGGCGATCTGCGCAAGTAGGGCAGATCCCGGGGCCGCGGACGAGGCTAGCCCCAGGGCCCCTTGCCGCTTCTCCGCTCGAATACCCGCTCGCGGGCGCGGAACGTCACCTCAATGGCCTTCGCAATGCGCTTCTCGCGCGTCTGCGACCGGGCGGCTTCCTCAATCCAAAGGACGATGTGGTTCTGCTTTCCTGCCGGAAACCCAGCGAAAGTCTCTTGCAAGTCGACCTCCTTGAGGGCCCGCGCCAAGTCGGAGGGCCATGGATTTACAGGCGGCTTCTCGGGCACCACCAGTGCCACCCGCACCGGGTCGCCGGGCTCGATTTCCAGCTCGCCGCGGGTGCGCGCGTTCAACTGCAGCCGGTGTCTGCCGCCGCCCATGGGAACCAGGCTCGCCTGGATCTCCCCGGCCTCGTTCAGCGTGGCCAGAATCGGCACTGGACCTCGCCGGCCGATGGCCGCAGTAACGTCCGCGGGAATCTCAATCGCATATACGGACGACGCCCCCTGGCTGAGCTTCACCAGCGGAACAGTGAAAGCGAAGCGAGTGACCATGCCGGATTGCAAGCCCTAGGGATAGACCTTCCAGCCGCGCCGCAGAGCCGCCTGTTCCAGCCGGCGGAAAGAGTTTGGCTCATCGTCGGGCCGTGTCAGCCCGCCGCCCGGATTGATGCTGCTGGGGCAGATTTTTTGCGGCGTCACCGGCTGCGGCGTCGGCAAGACCGGCGCGGATCTGGGCTGGCGATTGAAGTTGATTACGGAAAGCAGATTGCCTACGGTGTTAGAGGTTTCACGGGCCGCCAGAGGCTGCACGTTGAACACCGATTCGATCATCTTCAGCACCGAGGTATGATCGAACACGGTGTGATTGACCGTGGGGTTCGCCGGCGCACCGGCGGTCCAAGGCGACGCCACGATGCAAGGCACGCGGCAACCCAGCAGAGCCTCGCCGTTGACCAGGTCCGGATCGGTGTTGTTGGGCGCCAGTGCGCGCGGCGGCGGCACATGCTCGAAGAATCCGCCCCATTCATCGTAATTGAGCACCAGAACGGTATTTGCCCAACCCGGGCCGGTCGTTACCGCCTGGTATACCTGCGCGATGAATGCGTCGCCGTTGCGGATATCGGACTGCGGATGGTTGTCGTTCGCCGTGTTGAGCAATAAGGTGAAGGAGGGATCCACGAAGGACACCTCCGGCAGAGTGCCGTTCGCGCAATCGGAAAGGAAGTCCGAAAACGAATTCGCATATTCGATCGCGTCGATCGGGAAGAGCGTCAGAAACGGGACGTTGCCATAGTAATACTTGCTGCTGACGCCGGCCGCGGAGCAATGATCGAAGATAGTCGGATACGAACACAGCGACACGCTGTCGTCCAGACGGTCGGTCTGTCCGCAAAGTTGGAAGATGCGGTTCGGGAAAGTGGGGCCCAGTATCGATGGGAAGTACATGTCGCAGGCGGTGAAGTTGGTGGCGAACTTCGGGAAGAATTTGTTGTCGCCCTCTCCGAAGTAGCCGATGGCGAAAACGTCCGCCGTGGAGGTCTTCATGAAACCGTCCATCAGGCCGTTGTCGATTTCAATACGTCCGCCGTCGTAGCTGTGGTCCGGGTCGTTATAACCGCAGCCCGTCCACTCGGGCGCCAGTTCGTGCGTCGGGTGGCTCACGCCGCTGGCGTCGACATATTCCAAGCCGGCTTGCTTGCCGTTGGCGTTGGGCAGCCAGCCCAGGAAGTGATCGAAGCTGCGGTTCTCCATCATCGCGACTACGATGTGTTTGACCTGCGACGTGGCGGCCCGCAACATGGCGGGGCTGAGGGCGGTGCCGGCGGCCAGGCCGCCTGTAGCTTTCAGAAATGTTCTGCGATCCATTCTTGCTTTATACACCAGAAATGTGAATAGCGTGTGAAAGGGGCGCAGGCTACCAGCCCGCAGCGGCCGCAAGGGGCGCTTCCGTCGCTCGGCCCGCTACCGGATCTGTACCAGCCGATCGCCGGTTTCCGGCATGGCGGCAGAGTTGAGCGTCTGCGGCGCGCGCCAGAAATCCACGTACGATATCTGGTGTACGCAGGCCACCGTGCACCGGGGCGCGCAGGATTTCTCGGTCAGGAACTCGCGCCGGATGTCCGCCACGGTATATTCGGCGAGCGGCTTAGCCGGATATCCGCGCTGCTGCGAACAGTAGTGCACCAAGCCGTCTTCGCAGATGTACAGATAGCGCGCGCCGGCCCGGCAGCGCCATTGATTCTCCCGGCCGTGCGCGATATTATCCTGAAAATAATTGATCTGCGCATAGCTGCTCTTCCCCATGCCGCGGATGGCTGCGTACACTTCGCGCTCCGCGGGCGACAGCGGCTGCAACTGTCCCGTGCCGTCGTGAATGATGCCCACCGTGGAAGTGAAACCCAGTTGTACCGCGCGCTTGCCCACCACCAGCGCATCCAGCGGATTGCGAATACCTCCGCCCACCACGGAATTGATGTTCACGTGAAAATCGGCGTGTTCAGCCAGAAGCTGGAGCTTCTTGTCCAGCACTTTCAGGCTCTTCTTCGAAACATCGTCGGGGGTCACGTTGTCGATGCTGATCTGCAGGTGGTCCAACCCCGCGCGGTTCAGCCGTTTGATGCGCTCGGCGGTCAGCAGATATCCGTTGGTGATCATGCCCGCGATCATGCGGCGGCGGCGGATGTGCGCGACGATCCAGTCCAGCTCGGGATGCAGCAAAGGCTCGCCGCCGCTGATGGTGACGATCGTGGTGCCCAGCGCGGCCAGCAGGTCCAGGCGTTGGCACACGGTTTCGATCGGCACCGGCTGCGAGCTGTCGTCGAATTCGTTGCAATAGGTGCAGGCCAGGTTGCAGCGCCGCATCGGGATGATGTGGGCCAGGAGGGGATGGTCCGTAGACACCAAGCCCTTGGCGATCATGCCCAGCTCACGCGTCCTCAGGTGCGCCGCGCGCCATTTTCTGCGCACCGTCCTAAGCCATGATTTTGCCCCGTCTGGCATCCGCAGTTTCCTATTAAACCACACAAAAGGGAGGAGTTCGGAGTTGTGGATAGCGACCGGCCTGTTTTCCGGCTTCAATGGCGATTTCAAGGCACCGAAGTGCCACCGCCGGGATCCACCGGATGAATGACGTATTTGTCGAAGTAAGCCCGCAGCTCGACGTGGTGCGCGTCGCGGTAAGCCGCGTAGTCCTGCGCGACGCCGCCATCGCCACCCCCGCTGAGAACCATCCACGCTTCCCAAAGCCCGTCGCGCTTCAGCGCCGGCACGTTCGCCAGTTGCGGAGCGAGGTGCGGCGCCTTCAGAGGATCGATGGCATCTGCCACCGCCGCCAGAGCGGTTGCCTCTTCCGCCAGCGTGTGGCGGTATTGCGCCTCCATCGGATACGTCTTGGCGAAGAGCCCTTGCCGCCACGCGGCGCGCGCGATCGAATAAGCGATCCAGGCGGAACGGCCGGTGCCCTCCTTGTCTTCGAGGTCGTTCGGGTTGACCGTCATAGTTTGTGGATTGCCGCCGATCGCCGGCCGGTCGATTTTGGGGGCCGTCAACCGGCAGTCGCTCCGCTTGGCCTAATTCTACAGCGCCGCCCAAGGTTTTGGGGAAGGCTGCGCGATGACCGCTTCGATAAACTTATCGCGCGCTTCCATCGTCCTGCCGGCGGCCATTAGCGCGTCGCAGTAAAGCTTGGGATCGATTTTCAAGGCGGCGACGTATGCCGCCGGCGCTGCGTCGTGTTCGCCCTTCCCAAAAGCCCGCTCTCCCTCTTTCATCCTGGCGCTGGCTTCGGCGTTGGAGGAATACGGTTGGCCGGCCGGCGTATCGATGGCCGTGAACAGGTCGTTCAGCAGGGGCCACTTACTGCCCAATTCGCGCGCGCGCAAACCGGCCTCCCGTGCGCGTTTGCGGAGCGCCTGCGCCTCCTCGGGAGTTGCGCTGTTGCGGGATTCG
>DATNMW010000312.1:0-7751 GCA_035602155.1 Bryobacteraceae bacterium
AACGGCTCGTAGCCCCCGTAAAAGCCGCCATAACCGTAACCGCCGTACCCTCGGTACCCGAAAGTCCGAATCGATGCGTGCGCGCGTCCGGCATTATGGCTTGACCTCACGCCGGCCACGCGACCGCCGCCCGCATGTCCGCCGCTCCCAGCAGCGGCATGTTGCCCGGCAAAAAGTCCCGGCGCCAGCAGACAGCACAGGCCGAACTGCGTAAGAAGTTTCATCAGCGCCCTCCAATTGGAGCTTAGCGCCAAAAAAGACCAGTGGCAAGGCACGGAAGTCCCATGGTACCCAAGGCAAGCTTTATGCAAGGGTTCAGGCCAGCAGGGAGCGGATGAACTTCAGATTCCGGGTCATGTCGTTCGCAACGGATTTGGACGGGCAATCCGTCTCCAAATTGGCAAAACCCTCAAACCCAATATCCGTAATCGCCTTCATCACCGCCGGGAAATCGATTGACCCTTCGCCCAGGTAATGGGGATTGTCCTTCAAATGCATCTGGCAAATCCGCTGAGCGCTCAACCACCGGATCTCTTTCACCACGTCGAAACCGCCGCCGCTGGAGTTTCCGACATCGTAATAGACCTTGATGGCCGGGGAGCCTGCGTGCTCCATGATGCGCACATTATCCTCGGCGGAGATGGTGTCTTCCAGGCCCAGGACCACGCCGAGCTTCTCAGCGGCGGGCGCGATTTCCTTCAGGACACCGGCCACATAATCCATTTCCTTGTGGTTGGTCAGCGAAGCTTTGCCGAAGAATGGGAGCAATACCACTTCGGCCTTGAGGTTGGCTGTGATCGGGATGCTGTCGGCGACCCACTTCTGCGCACGCTGATTATCCTTTAAGTGGTCCACGTGCAGGATATCCAGGCAGGTGCCCGACAATGCGATGCCGTATTGTTTCGCGGCGGCCAGGTATTGGGCCTGGATGGCCGCATCGTCCAAAGGAAGCTTATCGGAGGCTGGGGTGCGGCCCAGACTGACCTGCACGCCGTCGAATCCAAGCTTGGCGGCCAGGGCGACGGCTTCAGTCTTCCCTGTCAACTGGAGGTTCCAATCGGTGACTCCAATTCGCGGGCCACGGTTGCGGGATTCCGCGGATCGAAACAAAGCTCCGCTCGCCAGCAGCGTTTGCAGGATCGTGCGTCGGGTCATCCCACTCCTTGAAGATGTTGTTTGTTTAGTCGCCAGCGCCGGCGCCGGCCGCACGATTGGCGGCCGCGGCCCCTTCCCCTTGGCGTTCCGCCAGCAACAAGCGGCGCAACGTCCGCAGATCGTTTAGGATCCGCCGGCTGGTGGTGATGTGCAGCGTCAGCTTCGCCAGATTGTAGCTGACCAGTTGCAGCGCCTCTCTGCGGCGCTCCGCGCTCTCCGCGATGGCGATCGCGACATCGGCATCTACATCCCTGCGGGCCTCTTCTATGGCTTCCGCGAGGAGCGCGACGTATTCTTGAGAACCCTCGATGCTGTCAAACGGCGTTTCAGGATCGTAGCTCAAATTTGCCTCCTTAAGGACTGCACTGGCGCGGAATGCCCTGTGACGTTCTCCTATTCTCGCATAAAAGCTTCGTGCGGAAGGGGCGCGTTGGGGACGATTTGTACCGGTGCGGGCTACTTCCGGGCGCCGCGTTGCGGGTTCTTCAGGTTGGTCTGGCGCCGCTTAGCCTTGGTGCGCTTGGGTTTGCTGATGATGAATGTGCCGCTTCCCAGGTATTCGGCTTTGTACGTTTTGTCTTCTGCCAATCGGATCTCCTCAAAAGTGATGTCTCTATTCTAGCGCGGAACCTTCCGTTGCACGTGGCGGTCGACGCTTGGCCGGCTTGGTATCGCTCCGCACGTGTGAAGACGAATTGACCGAATATTCATGGCTCCGTCAATCCCTTGCAATACAGACTCTCTACCATGGGCGAAGTCCCCGGTCGGCGCGTGCCACCCGGCAGGCCGGCTAATGCGCTTTGCAGAGCGTAGGGACGGACAATCCAATCAAAGAGGTAAAGATGCTGAACAAAAAGGATTTACCGAAACTCACAAGGATTCTGACTGCAGCCACACCCAAGCGGCTGTTGGCTTTGCTCACCACCACGTTGATCGCAGTCGGACCGAATGCGGCTCTCCTGCACGCCCAGAACACGACTGCGCCGCCTACAGCAACGCCAATCAAGCACTTGGTGGTCATCTTTAATGAGAATATTTCGTTCGATCACTATTTTGGAGTCTATCCGGTTGCAACCAACCCCTCGGGTGAACCGCCATTCACGGCTAAGGCGGGTACGCCTACGGTAAACGGGTACACCCCGGCCCTGCTGACCAACAATCCCAATCTGAATCCCGCGAACGGATCGGGCGCCACTAATCCGTTCCGCCTGGACCGCACGCAGTCTGTCACGGCCGATCAGAACCACTCGTATACGCCCGAGCAACAAGCCTTCGACTTCGGGTTGATGGATCTCTTTCCGGCATTTGTGGGCGCGGCCGGGCCGCCTCCTACGGGCATCCCAATCGTCAGCACGCCTGGCCTAAACCTCGGATATTTCGATGGCAATACCGTCACGGGCATGTGGAATTACGCGCAGAACTTCGCTTTGAACGACAACTCCTACAGCAGCACGTTTGGCCCATCCAGTCCCGGCGCGGTCAACATGTTTTCCGGCCAGACCAACGGCGTGATCGCCACGCTGAACGGCACCGGCGACGAGGTCGGCGGCGGCTCGGACGGATCGCTTACCTTAATCGGCGACGCAGACCCTATCGGCGACGTGTGCTCCAGCCCCACCCGGAATCAAGCGACACTGGGCGGTAAGAATATCGGCGATCTGCTGAATGCCGCCGGCATCACCTGGGGATCGTTCCTGGGCGGGTTCAATCTGAATATCGTCAACTCGAACGGGACCACCGGTTGCGCACGTAGCTCGACGGGCCTTTCGGGGACCACGGCCGATTACGTACCGCACCACTCGTGGCCTCAATATTACACATCCACCGCCAATCCGAATCACACGCGGCCGGCATCGATGTCTGAAATCGGCCACAACGGACCGGCCAACCACGTGTATGACCTCGACGACTTCAAGGCAGCGGTTAAGGCGGGGAGCATTCCGGCTGTAAGTTTTATCAAGGCGGCCGCCTATCAGGACGGACACGCCGGCTACTCCAATCCGCTGGATGAACAGACCAACGTCACCACGCTTATCAACCTGCTGATGGAACAGACGTACTGGTACCAGACCGCGGTGGTGATCCTCTACGACGACTCCGACGGCTGGTACGATCATCAGATGGCGCCGATTGTGAACCAGTCCACCGGTCCTTCCGATGCGTTGACCGGTCCGGGCGCCTGTGGCACGGCCAGCACTTCTCTGCCAGGCCTCAATCCGGCTAATTTGCACGCGCTTGGCCGTTGCGGCTATGGCATGCGCCAGCCCTTGCTGGTGATCTCGCCGTATGCGTTGGAGAACTTTGTAGACCATACTTTGACCGACCAGACCTCGGTGATCCGGTTCGTCGAAGATAATTGGCTGGGCGGGCAGCGCATTGGCAATGGGAGCTTCGACGCCATCGCCAGTCCCATCACCCAAATGTTCGATTTCACCAAGGTTCGGACAAACAGCATTGTGATCCTCAATCCAAGCACCGGTGAGCCGATTCAGTAGCGTTAGGAACCCAAGCAATTAGCCACAGAAGGACACGCGATGCACGCGGCCCCGCCTTATCCGGCGTGCACCGCGTGTTCGTTTGTGGGTTAGTATTGCCTTTATTAAAGGAGATCCCCCGGAATTGCCCATTACGCGACGCGAGTACCTGCGGCGGGCCGGACTGCTGGCCGCGGGATTCATGTCCCCCCAGCACGGTCACCAGCAGCATCTGGCGCGCCCAGTCCTGGATCCGGCCAAGCTTTCCCCATTTGTCGATCCACTGCCCATCCCTGCCGTGGCGCGACCGTCGGGTACCAGGCCAAGCCCGGCCGATCCCGCTATCCAAATACCTTATTATCGTTTGGCCATGCGCCAGATCGACAGCCAGATACACCGCGATCTGAAACCTACACGGTGTTGGGGAATCGGTTCTTCATCTCCGGGTCCTACGTTGGAAACACGCAAGGGCCAAGGCATGCTCGTGGAATGGGCCAACGAGCTGCCAGGGGCCCACTTCTTGCCCATCGACCATCGGCTCCATGGGGCCGAATCCGATAAGCCCGGCGGCCGGGCGATCATTCATCTGCATGGCGGCAAAGTCCCTCCGGAAAGCGATGGATATCCGGAAGACTGGTATGCTCCCGGCAAATCGGCGGTTTATCACTACCCCAACAACCAGGAGGCCGCGCTGCTCTGGTATCACGACCACACCATGGGAATCAACCGGCTGAACATATTCGCCGGACTCTTGGGCCTGTACATCGTCCGCGATCCCGCGGAAGAATCGCTCAACCTGCCCCGCGGCAAGTATGAAGTCCCGCTGGTATTCTATGATCGATCGTTCGATCCGGACGGCCAATTGAATTATCCGGTGTCGCCGGTTCCCGCCGAACCGTGGGTCCCCGAGTTCTTTGGAAACGCGGTGCTGGTGAATGGGAAGCTGCTGCCGTATTTGGAAGTGGAAGCCCGCAAGTACCGCTTCCGCATCCTGAACGCCGCCAATGGCAGGTTCATCCATCTGTCGCTCTCGGGCGGCCAGGAGTTCCATCAGATAGGGACGGATCAAGGATTGCTGCCCGCGCCCGTTACCTTGCGGCAGCTTTCGCTCGCGCCCGGGGAACGTGCCGATGTCATCGTTGAATTCAGCGGTCAGGCCGGGGCGACCATCACGGTCAACAACGATTCGCTCCGCCCAGTGATGCAACTGCGCGTCGCGCGCGCAACGGCGGGCGATACCAGTGCGCTGCCCGCGGCTTTGAGACCTATACGCCGCATGGCGGAAACGGAAGCGGTGAAAACCCGCTCGCTCATGTTAGGGGAAATCGACGATCTCCGCGGCGATTCCTTCACGATGCTGCTCAATAATACGCCCTGGCACGCAGCGGTCACGGAGAACCCAGTCTTGAACTCGGTGGAAATCTGGAATCTGATGAATGTGACCGACGATGCTCACCCCATTCATCTGCACCTGGTGCGCTTTCAAATACTGGACCGCCGCCGCTTCAACACTTTCGCCTATCAGAATCGAGACCTGGTGCAATATACGGGCGGCGCGACGCCGCCCGAACCTTGTGAAGCCGGATGGAAAGATACCGTGCGCGCCGACCCCGGCATGGTGACGCGCATTATTATTCCATTTGAAGGGTACGCGGGACGCTATGTCTGGCACTGTCACATTTTGGAACACGAAGACAATGAAATGATGCGCCCGTATGATGTGATCGCGCGGTAGGCTACCGGCAGCCTTGCAACTCCCGGTACCGCTGCTCGATTTCGCCTGCTTTGGATACGTCTGCGGCGTAGAGGCGTTGCAGAATCGGTTCCAGGAAACGGCTGTAGCGATCCACCGCCGGCCAGTCGTTCTTGGCAATGGCGGACTCCACCGAGCGCCTGGTTTCGGGAGTGAGCAACTCGACCCTTCCGACGAACACCCGTACAGTGTGCAATGGCGCAGGTTCGACCTGCAGGGGAAGAATGGCATCGACCATGGACGAAGGGACAATGTAAATCAAGCGCGAACCCTCTTCGAACCAGGAATCCCGCCACGTCTCGACCATAGCCTTGGCCTCCGCTGGAAACAGACCTTGGGCGATGAGCGCGGTCTGCAGATCCTGCCGCAATTGGGGAAGGGAGCCGCCAAGCTGAGGCGCATCGAGCATAGAAGTATCCGCAAGAGAACCGGCCATGCGATACCCCATGCGCCCTCCGCGATTCTCAAACAGGATCACGCTGGGAATCGGTTCGTGGCCGCGGTTTTCCACCACGATTTTGCCGTCGCCGGAGACGCGCGCCGAAAGCGGAACCGGGAAGCGTCCCACGCCGCGGTAGAACAGGAATTTTTCATGCTGACCGCCGACCGCAAGAGGCGCGGCATCCGTTTGCCGGGCGGCGTAGTAGCGGCTGGGAGCGCTATCGACGGGCAGCGCTGGGGCCGTGCCGGGTTGAACTTTGACGTTGCTCCACTCGATGTTGCCGCCCAGCGATGCGACCACCCCGTGCATGTTTGCCGGCAACGGGCGCATCGAACTGCCCTGATGGTCTTTGTAATCGGCTTGGGGATACCACTCGGTGATGAGGCCTTGTGGGAATGCAACCTTCACGTGGGCATCCATCTCATGCGCGCTATAAAAGTACATCACTGGCGTTTCCATGCGCACGGTGCCCTGCAAGGTCCATTTAAAGCCTCGATACCCGTAGTCGTTGACGAATTTCGGCAGGTCGCTCTTGCAACCCAGGGCATCCCAATCGATGGCGGAGCCGTCTTCTCCTGCTACGGACGTGAAGGTCCCCCACTCGTGGACGGTGAGGCCGCTGGGCTCGACGGAATGAATATTGGCCGCTATGAGAAGCGCGGCAGAGATTGCCAGGACCACGGCAAACGGCACAAAACGCAACGCGGATTTCATTTGTTCTCTCCTTTGTTCTCAGATTGAGCGAGTGCTCTAAGGGACGTTTCGACTTCGACGTTACTGGCGGGGCGCGGAAAGAACTTCGCGGATTCCCTGACGAAGCCTTTCGGGCCGATGGGGATAATGGCGCCGGCATTCGCGCCATTGCAATTTCCCTTCAGGTTCACCACCCAACGGCCTTCTGCCGGCCAGTTCTGATACACGGCATAGACGCCGGGTTTGGACATGGCCTGTACGTTGAGTGTCACCGACCGCCGCACGCCCTTCACAAGCCCCTCGGCGGCGGCGCTAATTTGTGACTTTTCCGGGTCGGCGCAGCCTTGCATACGAAACACGAATGCCGCCGCTTTCGCCCGAAAATCCTGAGCCGCCACGGGGCTGCCGACGCTGAAGGTAAACACTCCCGCGAATGCCGACGCCGCCATCGCGCAGGCGGCCAAACCAAGTCGCAACATCGTAAAACTCCCTTCGGAACAGTTAGACGCGCGTCCGCGAATTTTCTTCCCGGTTCACCACGTCCAAGCCAATTCTTCTCTCCAATGTTCCAACGTTTCAGGGTCCAGCTTGAGCGCCTGCTCGCGGGATACGCCGGCCGGGACCGGTGTCAAAGCGGCCATGCGGTCGAATACGCGCTCCCGATCGGCGGCGTCGACGCGTGACAGCAGATGCCAAAGCGTAAGCGTATCGCGGACGCGGGACTCGGAAAGAATCACGCCCAGGGCGTTACCACCCCCTTTTTCGAAACCGAAGCTCTCTACGGCCTGTTTCAAGCTCTCCGGCGCGTCGTCAAAGTACGGAATACCCGGTCCGGCTTGCGGCCGCGTCCGGCAGCTTGCGCCCGCGGGCACCAGCGATTCAACTCCCTGCCACCGAAATAACACCCAACCCTTGGTGACGCTGAGCAGACCGAGACCGCGCTCGTCGGTCGAAAGCGCGTATTCGCAGCCCAGATCCACCGCTGTGCCGGAGGCAGTATCCACGAAGAACAGCTTTGGCGGCGCGGAGATCTTCGCTCGGATCTCTCCCCGCGCCAGCGCCAGCCTGTGCTCGCCCGGCTGCGCCGTCACCACGCGCAACCGGCTGTCCGGCGATATTTCGACGGACCCAATCGCGCCAATCTTGACCGTGGCGCGCGACCTGGCATCCGTTTCGATCCAATCGCCCGCTCCGATCCGGCCGGTTCCGCCGATGCGCTTCCCGGCAACGGACG
>DATNMW010000313.1:0-11073 GCA_035602155.1 Bryobacteraceae bacterium
AGCCCGCCCCGATGCTACCCTGAACTCAGAAGAACAGGCGCGCCGAACAAGCATCGCCGCGTCCCCGTGTCCCCCTGTCTCCGCGTCGAACATCGACATACTATTTCGATGTTGGCGAGCCCCGCTCGCCCCCCTCCGCCCAAATCTGGCTTCGTGTGGTCGATTCAGGTAACACTATGGCAACAAAGAAACAAACTGCGTCAAATCGCCGCAATGCGCGTAAGAGCACGGGTCCGAAAACTCCTGCTGGGAAGGCCGCGTCCTCCATGAACGGAGTCCGCCACGGCCTGCGCGCCCGCACCGTCATCCTAAAGGGCGAAAAACCCGAGGATTTTGATGAGATCCTCGGCGGTCTCCAGGACGAATTTCAGCCCCAGAGCGCATCCGAGCGCCATCTGGTCGATCAGGCGGCCATCGCCCAGTGGAAGCTGGTGCGCGCCGAAGTCTACGAACGCCGTTCCTATGAACGTTCCTATGGAAAGGACAACTCCGTCGAAACCGGCAGCGCCATGTTCAGCCGTATGACTCTGGTTACCGGCCGCCTCGAGCGCACCTACGCCAGGGCCTGCAAAGAGTTGGAACGTATCAAAGCCAATCGCGCCAAACAAGCGGAAGCCGCAAAAGCAGCGGAGAAATCGCAGGAATCCAACAAATCCCAGACATCCGGCCGGCGGCCTCCAATCGACCTTTACTGGGTGGACCCCGATACCGGCGAGCGGACCCTCCAGACGCCGGACGCCAAACCCATCGAGGACCCCACCCGCGCCGAAGAGAGCGCGGAACCACCCACCCCGCCCGATTAAATGTGGTATTGTCCTAGAGTCGCGCTAAGGAAATTTTCGCCCCCGCCTTTCCCCCTGCTACTGAAGGCACGCCAAACGTGAAACGCCAAGACCTGGAAGCGCTCCGAATAACTCTTTACAGGACAGTAAGATACGGACAAAATCGCGTTTTATTTGGCATTGGTATATACTGGTTCTATGGGTGTTCGCCAGGGAACGACGAAAGAGCCGACAGCTTCCCAATTGTTTATTGCAGCGCTCAAACAGGCCTCTCGTGCTCTGCGCGAACCCCGGAAACATGATGGGTGCGAGTTGTCAATTCAAATGATCGACGCTATCAGGAAACAGCAGGAAGAACATGAAGAGAGGAAGCGAAGAATCTCAGACGCCATTGCTAATGGAGCCAGACTCAGCAAACGTTTATGATTTCTTCTACGTTGATCGTGCACGCATCTCTACCCTGTATGCCCAATTATTTCCGCAAGGCACCCTCACCAGCGTAAAGACGACATCCCAACAGAGTTTCTCGGACGAGAAGGGCGCTGGAACTGACGTAAAGATTCTCAAGGCAGATGTAAAATCCGCAGAGTCCGGCTCAGAGGGCATTGAGCATCTGTTTGATGCTTCGTGGTCGATTCCATTGGAAGTGCTCGCTCGGTTGAAGGATCTTTCGATGGTGCGCAACGCGGTAAGGGGATCTGGCCTGGGATCAATCATTTTGACGGATTGTTATCTTAGAGTTATCGATTTCACGAGCGTGCAGGCTCTCTGGGAGCCTGCCATGAAACTGGCCGTTGACACGGGTCAGGCGGTGCAATGGGGTCTAACACACGAGAATGTCCCCCCTATCGGCGACATGCTTAAGGCAATGTCTAGCACTATTCATGCTCATTTTTTGACAAACGACGCCGCTGCGTGGTCCTCTCTCCGGCCAGAAAACCTCACAATTTCCGTTAGCGACTTAACGCTCAAATATGGCGGAACGATTTCAGGGCTTTGGAAAGTTCTATATATCCTGGATGCATGGCCTGACGGCGGAGAGCCTCCAAATATTGCGATTTGGTCTGGCGGGCAACTGATCGACGCAATCCTCACGGCCATGCACGGGCTGAGAACGATCATGGGACGACCACCAAACTGGGTCGGTATCACTCCATTGATGATCTTTCGCAGCGCAGAAGGATGGCATCCACCCACCACCAGTACATAAAGAGGTCCAAAGAGGTGGGCCCCGCAGCAGAACGTCATGCGACTTTAGGACAGTACCCTAAATGTCTCCGTGTCTCCGCGTCAAACTATAATGAGCCTGTAGCGCAAAGCGTAACCCAGGAACCATGCACATCGATCCCCAAGAAGCGCTCGATTACCATTCCTCCGCCCCCGCCGGTAAAGTGGCAGTCGTCGCCACCAAACCCTGCCTCACCCAACGCGACCTGAGCCTCGCTTACACCCCCGGCGTCGCCGTGCCCTGCCTCGAAATCGCGCGCGACCCCAGCCTCGTGTATAAGTACACCGGCAAAGGCAACCTGGTCGCCGTGGTCACCAACGGCACCGCCGTCCTCGGACTCGGTAACATCGGCCCCGCCGCCGGCAAGCCCGTCATGGAGGGCAAGGCCGTCCTGTTCAAACGGTTTGCCGATATCGATGTCTTCGATATCGAGTTGGCCACCCACAACGCCGACGAGATTATCCGCACTTGCCAGTTGCTCGAGCCCACCTTCGGCGGCATCAATCTGGAGGACATCAAGGCGCCGGAGTGCTTTCGCATCGAGGAAGAATGCCGCCGCACCATGAAGATTCCCGTGTTCCACGACGATCAGCATGGCACCGCCATCATCTCCGGCGCAGCACTGCTGAACGCACTGGACTTGGCCGGCAAGCAAGTCGGCGATGTGCGCGTCGTTTTCAACGGCGCCGGAGCCAGCGGCATCTCCTGCGCGCGGCACTACGTCAACCTTGGAGTCCGCCGCGAAAACATCCTCATGTGCGATACCAAGGGCGTCATTTATAAGGGCCGCGCGGAAGGCATGAATCCCTACAAGGAACTCTTCGCCGCCGAAACCCAGGCGCGCACCCTGGCCGACGCTTTCGTGGGCGCGGACGTGTTCTTCGGTTTGTCCAGCGCCAATTGCGTCACGCCCGAAATGCTGCGCACCATGGCCCCCGATCCCATCGTCTTCGCCCTCGCCAACCCGGATCCCGAAATCGCCTACGACCTCGCCGTAGCCACCCGCCCCGACGCCATCGTGGCCACCGGACGCTCCGACTATCCCAACCAGGTCAACAACGTCCTCGGATTCCCCTTCATCTTCCGCGGCGCGTTGGATGTACGTGCCACCATGGTCAACGACGAGATGAAACTGGCCGCCACCCGCGCCTTGGCCGCCTTGGCCCGCCAGGACGTGCCCGACGCCGTGCGCCGCGCCTACGGCGTCGAACGCCTGGAATTCGGCCGCCAATACATTATTCCCAAGCCCTTCGATTCGCGCGTGCTCATTTGGGAGGCCGCCGCCGTGGCGCAAGCTGCCATGGAAACCGGCGTGGCGCAATCGCCCATCGATATCCACGAATACCGCGCACAGTTGGAGCGCCGCCTCGGCAAGGCCCACGAAGTCATGCAAGTCATGATCCGGAAAGCCCAGCGCCGGCCCCAGCGTGTGGTCTTTCCCGAAGGTGAAGAACCTAAGATCCTGCGCGCCTCCCGCATCCTCATGGATGAGAAGATCGCCCTCCCCGTTCTGCTCGGCAGCGAGGCGCGCATTCAGGCGGCCATGGCCGAATTGCGTTTGCATCCGGGCGGCCTGCAAATCGTCGATCCCCCCAAGTCCGGGCGGCTGCCGGCTTATGCCGAGGAAATGTACAACCTTCGCCTGCGCAAGGGCGTTACCCGCCGCGAAGCCGATCAGCAGATTCTCGACCGCAATGTTTTCGGCGCCATGATGGTCCGTCTGGGGGATGCCGATGCCATGGTCGGCGGCCTCACCCAACATTACTCCGATATGCTTCGCCCCGCCCTGCAAGTCATCGAGGTGCGCCCCGGCATGCGCAAGGTTTCCGGCGTCTACGTGCTGATCACCCCCAAACGCGACATCTATTTCCTGGCCGACGCCACCGTCAACATCGAACCCACCGCCGAGGATTTGGCCGAGATTGCCGTGAACACCGCCGAAATGGCGCGGCGCTTCGATGTCGAACCGCGCGTGGCCATGCTCTCGTTTTCGAACTTCGGCAGCTCCCGGCATCCGCGCGCCGAAAAGGTGCGCAAAGCCGTGGAGTTGGTGCGCCTTCGCGAGCCGGCCCTGATGATCGATGGCGAAATGCAGGCCGATACCGCCGTGGTGCCGGAGATCATCGATGAAACGTTCCCATTCAGCACCTTGAAGGGCGGCGCAAACGTCCTGATTTTCCCCGACCTGGAAGCCGGCAACATCGCTTACAAACTGCTCATCCGGATCGCCGGGGCCGAACCCATCGGACCTATACTGATGGGCCTGTCGCGCCCCGTGCATGTGCTGCAGCGCGGCGCGGAAGTCAACGATATCGTGAATATCGCCGCCGTCGCGGTCGTGGACGCCCAAGATGCCCAATAGGCGCTCAACTCATCGCTTGACCCGCCCGGCATCGATATCTGATACTATCGGCTCTTCGCCTCACTATCTCAATATGCACCGCGGCCTAATATTGCTCGTGCTGCTCTGCCTCCTGCCACCGTATTCATTTGCGGCGCGGAGCACCAAGAAGCGCAAGCCGCAGCCCAGCTCTAAAGCCAAACCCAAGCCCGTGGGGCAGCGCCATGCGCTGCCTTCGGCCGCCGCCTCTCCCGCTCGCTCCAAGCCCCGGCCCCTGCCCGCGTCCCACTTCGACCCCACTGCCGGCGACAACGTGGATGGCGACGATCTCGAGGTCCGGCGCGCCGCTGTTGACGCCCTGGGTCCCTACAACGGCGCCGTGGTGGTGGCCGATCCCCAAACCGGGCGCGTCCTCACCATCGTCAATCAGAAGACCGCCCTCGATAGCGGCTTTACGCCCTGCTCCACCATCAAGCTGGTCACCGCTTTCGCCGCCCTGAATGAAGGGCTGATCGAGCGCGATACGCCGGTGGCCCTAACGCGCCGCACCAGCCTCGATCTCAGCGCCGCCCTGGCGCATTCCAATAATCCTTATTTCAAGATCCTCGGCGACCGCCTCGGCTACGAGCGCGTGGTACACTACGCCACCCTTTTCGGCCTCGGCGAAAAGGCGGGATGGCAGATTCCCGGCGAACGTCCCGGTGTGCTGCCCGGAGCCCCGCCGGAACACGGCAGTGTGGGCATGATGACCGCCTATGGCGAAGGCATCCAACTCACGCCCTTGGAACTCGCCGCCTTGGTATCCGCCATCGCCAACGGCGGAACCCTGTACCACCTTCAATATCCCAAGAGCCAGGAAGAGATCGACCGTTTCGTCCCGCACGTCAAGCGGCATTTGGATATCGGGAATTGGATTCCGGACGTCAAGGTCGGCATGCGCGGCGCCGTGGATTTCGGCACCGCCCACCGCGCCGGCGTCGACCAGACCGAGCCCATCCTGGGCAAGACCGGAACCTGTCACGATTCCCGCGCGCTCAACCACTTGGGCTGGTTCGGCTCCTTTAACGATGTGCAGCGCAATCAGCTCGTCGTGGTGGTCTTGCTCACCGGCGGCTTCCGCATCAACGGCCCCATCGCCGCGGGCGTGGCCGGTTCCATTTATAAGCAGCTTTCGCACGATAACTTCTTCGCCGCCAGCCGAATTCTCTCCACTCAGATCTGCTGCACCCACTGACGTACCAGTACCTTACTCTGCCCCAGGACCGCACCGGGTCTGGCCAGTTAATTAACGATAACCCGCGCAAAAGCCGCGATTCCGGCTTCCGACTCCTGGCTCCTGGCTCCTGACTCCCTGGCCTTGGTCAACTTTGCTCCGCTAACTAAGGTTAATGCGGCGCCTTTGAGGCGCAAGTACCCTTAGTGCGCCTGTTACTTCTAACTGCCGCAAAATCATTTACATCTGTCAAAAACCTCGGTTACACTCAGTCAGACGGAGTAGGATGAATGCAAATGAAAATAGCCGCCAGCCAGGCAAGAAAAGACTCGCAGCGGGGCAACGCGATGCTGGAAACGTCAGCCATTATATTGCTCTTGTTAGGGCTTCTGTTTCTGGTCGTCGATCTGTCGCTCGCGCTCTTCACCAAAGCGACCCTGCAGGAAGCTGTAAAGGCGGGTGTGCGCTTCGCCGTCACCGACCAGCTTGCATCGGGGCAGTCCTATATGAACGACTCGATCGTGCAGGTCGTGCAGCAAAACGCCATGGGGATGCTGAACGGTTCTAACGGCGCTTGCAAGATAGCGATCAATTACTATAACCCGACCACCGGCGCGGCCAGTACAGGCACCGGGGGCGACGTAATAGAAGTCTCCGTGACCGGCTACAGCTATACGCCGATCGGCATACTCAAGAGTGCCAGCCCCATCTCCATCACCGCCAGTTCGTCGGATGTGCTGGAGTCTTGTCCGCTGGGTGGCTGCCCGCCGGTAGCCAATCCCACCCCGCCGGCATGCCCCTAAGGTACGCAATTATGAACGCCAAGAAAGGAGTCCAGGCTATGTGCCGCAAGCGCCGCGAGAAAGGCAATGTATACATCGAGTTCGTGCTGGTCGCGTCTTTTTTCTTCGTGCCCGTGATACTCGGCATGATCACCGTGGGTATCGCCTTGATCCGCAACTTCCAGGTGAACCAACTGACTCGCGACGTCGGCCATATGATGTCCAAGGGTGTGGATTTTTCGCAGCAGCTCAATCAGAATCTGGTCGCCAACGATCTGGCGAATGGTTTGAGCCTGCAGGCCAACAGCGGCAACGTCACCGGGAGCGCCACCGGCAACGGCGTGTTGGTGCTTTCCGTCTTTGAGAACCTGACGTCTTCCTGCGGCTGCGTCAACGCGGGGCATGTAGTGGTCGTGACGCGCATTGTGATCGGCAACAATGCGCTCTACACCACTCCGTTTGGAAGCCCTTCCTCCATCTCCGCCACCGGAACCGTTGGGAATTATTCGAGCGATACCGGCGCCCGCGCGGATAATGTGTCGTCGGTCATCGCCATCCCGTCGAACGGTCTGGCGTACATGGCGGAAGGTTCTTTCGCATTCAAAGATCTGGGCGTCGTCGGATACATTACCAACCTGGGCGCGTTTAACCGCGCCGTATTTTAGGGGCCGAAGGTTCATATGCATAACGAAAGCACTCGCAAGAAACGTTCCAAGGGCATCGCCATCGTCTTAACCACGCTCACGCTGAGCATCACGCTGCCGCTGGCAGGGCTGGGGTTCGACGTGGCCACGCTATACCTGATCAAGTCGAAGCTCGGAGCCGCCGCGGATTCCGCGTCGCTGGCCGGCGCCCGCGCCCTGAGCCAGGGAGCCACCCAGGGCGCACAAACGGCCAGCGCCATCGGCACCGCCCAAAGCTACTTCAGTGGGAACTTTCCCGCCGGATATTGGCGCACCACCGGCGCTTCGGCCACCGTCACGGTGGACGATACGTCCATTCCCAATTACCGGTCCGTCAATGTGAACGCCACCGTCCAAGCGCCTTTGTATTTCTTGCGCGTGTTCAACCAGCAGGCTTCCACGATCAACGTCACCGCCACCGCGGGCCGCCGCGATGTGTTGATGATGATGGTGCTCGATCGCTCCTCTTCGATGAACGGCGTTGTCGCCGGCACCGGCCAGACTGCCTGTGCATTGATGAAGGTCGATGCCGCGAACTTCGTGAGTTACTTCGCTCCCGGACGCGACCAGATCGGCTTGGTGGCATTCGGCTCCTCCGTTTATTTCTATCCGTCCACCACTAACTTCACCACGCCGGATGCCAACGGCAATACCATTCCGTCCCTCATCGGACAGCTTACTTGCAATGAAAATACATCGTCGGCCGCAGCCATCGCCCGCGCATACCAGGAGCTGACAGCCGTAAACAATCCCAACCGCATGAACGTGATCATGTTCATGACCGACGGCCGGCCCAATGGCGTCACGGCCGATTACTCAACGGTCCAAGTCAACGGCAAATGCAGTTTGCCGGTAGGCACGCCCGGCGTTATCGCCCAGTGGGCCGGGGGCGCCGTCACCAGCGGCAATACCGCTGGCGTGATGAGCGCCACCACCACATCCATTACCTTTCCGAATGACGGTTACGGCATCAGTGGCAGCAGCAACTGCCAGTTCAACCAGAGCAACAACACGGCCCTCACCAACGTCCGGTCGGATATTCCGAACCTGCCCGCTACCGACTATTTCAACAACTCGACCCTGGGGCCTTACAGCCAGGCAAATAGCGCCACCTGGCCTTACACCACGCCGTTCAACCCGGTCGGAGCGGTGAGCATTCCGCAACAGATCGTCGTTGCATCCGCCAATGTGCTGGACAATGAGGCCACTCAGGTGCGAACTAATACCACACTGAATCCCTTTATCTACGACATCGCGCTGATGGGCAATGGGCCGGTCGACGATATGCCGGACACCCTGTTGTTGCAAAAGATAGCCAACGATCCGGCGCTGGCCGGACAGACCGGAATCGGGCAGACCTTCTATCAGCAGCAGATCAACCAGCCGCATGGGTATTTCGCCATCGCCCCGAACGCCTCGCAATTGGGAGTGGCGTTCGATACCATTGCGGAGCAAATCAGCATCCGCCTGGCGCGGTAGCGATGCGCGCGCCGATGCGCGTGGCCGTGAAGTTGGGTGTCACTCCAGCTTTTCGGCCATCTCCAGCAACTTGCGTACGGTGTTCCAATTGCGGCTCGTGCCCAATGTCCGCAGCGTTCTCTCCACCACGGGCAACGACAGTTTGGGACGCGCCATGCCGTTGGTGTAGTAGATATAAAGTTCGCGGCCATGGATGAATAACTGCTCTGGGCCGGTGTTGACGGCGAGCGCCAGCCGCCGGGCCTCGGCGCCTGGATCGGCCGCCAGAAAGTGGACGGTGAATCTGCTGGCATCCAGGCCGGGCTGCGCGGCGAACGGGTTCCCCGCGATCGCTTGCCTGAGATCCGCTGGGGTACGCAGGATGACATCGGAGCGAAAGCCGCAGGCGCGCTCAATGGCGTCTTCGATCCGCCGGCGCAGGCCGGCGAGATCGCGTCCCGTTGTCTTGAAGAGGACATTGCCGGAGTTGATGTAGGTTTGTACGTCTTCGAATCCGAGGGACTCGTACAGCGCGCGCAGATCGTCCATCTTCACCTTGCGGTGGCCGCCAACATTCACCCCGCGGAGCAGAGAGATCAACACAGGCATATCGGGTACAGCATAACTCACGGCTGCGTTACAATAGCGTTGAATGCCGCAGCGGGAAACCATGCTCGTCCCGCCGGTTCCTTTTGCGCCGCAGTTGCTCTCCAGGTTGGGCGAACTGGATCGGGCCGTGCAATCGGCAATCCGGGGGAAGCCCGAAGTCGTGCGGCTTTCGCTGGTCTGTCTGCTGGCGCGCGGCCACCTGTTGATCGAAGATGTGCCGGGTGTGGGCAAAACCACACTGGCGCAATCGCTGGCGCGTGCGGTAGCTTGCGGCTTCCATCGCCTGCAGTTCACCAGTGACATGCTGCCCAGCGACGTGCTGGGGGTCACCATCTACAACGCGCATTCCGAGGCGTTCGAATTCAAGCCGGGGCCGGTCTTCACCAATTTCCTGCTGGCCGACGAGATCAATCGCACCACGCCCAAGACGCAATCGGCGCTGCTGGAAGCCATGAACGAGAGTCAGGTGACTATCGACGGCCGTCCGCACATGCTGCCCCGCCCTTTCATGGTGATCGCCACGCAAAATCCAGTGGAGCACCACGGCACCTATCCGCTCCCGGAGTCGCAGATGGACCGCTTCCTGATGCGCCTGCGCATAGGCTACCCAGACGCCGCCAGCGAGCGCGAGATTCTGCGCAATTTGGAGATGGCCACCGCCGACGGCGTGCGTCCGGTGCTTTCGGGCGACGACATCATACGGCTGCAGACCTCCGTGCAGCGCGTGGCGGTGGAAGAGTCGCTGGTCGATTATATGTTGGCCATCGTGGAGAAGACGCGCGCGCACGAATCGCTGACCCTGGGAGTAAGTCCGCGCGGCTCCCAAGCGCTGTTTCGCGCAGTGCAGGCGCTGGCGTTGCTGGAGGGCCGCGAATATGCCATTCCGGACGATGTGAAACGTCTGGCGGCGCCGGTGTTCGGGCATCGCGTGATGGTCAATACGCGCGCCGCCCTGGCGCAACGCCGCTCCGACCTGGGCGACCGCATCATCGAAGAGATACTCAGCCTGACGGACGTGCCACTGTAGCCGGTCGTGCCACCCATATGAAAACCGCCATCATCGGCCTACCCATGGTAGGCAAGACATCCCTGTTCACCATACTTACCGGCGCCCACCAAGAGACGCGCATCGGCTCGACCGCGGCGCGCGTGGGCGTGGCTAAGGTGCCGGACGCGCGCCTGGATGAGTTGGCTAAGCTGTTCGAACCCAAGAAGGTCACGCACGCCTCGGTGGAGTACGTGGATATGCCCGCCATCTCGAAGGAGAGCCTGCGCGATGCGAGCTACGTCGCCAGCCTGCGCGTGGTGGACGCTTTCGCGCAGGTATTGCGGCTGTTCGAGGACGATACCATTGCGCACGAAAAAGGCGGCCTGGATCCGTTGCGCGATCTGGAAGACGTGGAGACGGAGCTGATCCTGAGCGATCTCGTGGTGATCGAGAAGCGGTTGGAACGGCTGGACAAGGATCGCAAGAAGATCAAGAACCCGGAGCTGGACCGCGAGTTCGATCTGCTGCAGAAGTGCAAGGCGGCGGTGGACGATAACAAGCCGTTGCGCGAACTGGATCTGGATGCGGACGACGAGAAGCGCATTCGCGGGTTCCAGTTCTTGTCGCGGAAACCGATGCTATATGTGCTGAATCTGGGCGAGGCGGACGCTCCGAAGCTGCACGATAAGGAGCGGGAATACCGTGAGGGTCCGTTGGCCGCGCGCAAGCAGACCGCCGTGGCGGCGATCTGCGGGAAGGTGGAAGCCGAGTTAGCCGAACTGCCCGCCGATGAACTGAAAGACTATATGGCGAGTTATGGCCTGAGTGAGTCCGGCCTCGAGCGGCTGATTTCTGCGACTTACTCGTTGCTGGGCCTGATGTCGTTCCTCACCGCGGGCGAAGACGAAGTGCGCGCCTGGACCATTCCGTTCCACAGCACGGCGGTGAAGGCGGCTGGCGCCATTCACTCGGATTTCGAGAAGAAATTC
>DATNMW010000314.1:0-7688 GCA_035602155.1 Bryobacteraceae bacterium
CAGACGGCGACGGCCGTCCCGGCGGCTCGTGGTCCTCAACCGCAACCTCCGCAACCGGATGCCGGAGAGTCACCGGGACGTTGCCTACCATGGCCGCGGCGGGATCCTCGCGGATGGCTGGCTTGCGAGTGCCGTCGGAAGCTTCTTTAGCCGCCGGTGCATCGGACCCCTGAGAGCGTGCACCAGCGGGCCGTTGCTTGCGGCTGCCGCTCCGCGAATCCGCAGCCAGGGCAAGTGCTCGGGCGGCTTTTTTCCCCAGCCGCGTGCCTGGACGCTGCTGGTCCCGCTTAGTGGCGTATGCGCGGTCCAATGCCGGTCCAGCGAGACTAATACTCCCCCGACCCTTCGGTAGCGCGGATGTATCGGCTGGTTTCTTGGCTGACGCGGGCTGAACTTTGGCGGGCGATACGCCGGGCTGCTCATCAACGCTGCGGGCGGCTCCTTGCAGGGCTGCCAACCGCACTGGCTGGAGCGATTCAACGGCCTGGCTGGGTTGTGCTCGGGTTATCGATTTCCGGTCCGGCGAATAAGGGAGTCGTTGCCGATCCGATGGCAAGCCTAGTCTACCCAACGAAGCCGAGGTTGCCTGAAGCGGGTTGCCAAGTTCTTCGCGCTGATCCCCTGTGCTCGGGCCTGTTTGCGGGTCCCACGGCGGCTCGGCGATACTAAGGCTCGACGCGTCCCGACCGTGAGGTTGTCCGGCCAGCTTGATCGGTGGCCGTCTGACGCGCCAGCCGGCGGCGGCCGGTCGCGGCGGATGGTCCGTCAATCCCCCGCTACTTATGATACTCGGTAAACCTGGCATCGCCTGAGCCTGACCCATCGGTTCTCCAGCCTGCTTGGTTTGTGTCTCACCGACGCGCGGCTCGTGCGGGATAGGCGACGCATCCGCTACTGGCGGATGGGGACCAACAGGTTCTCCAGCCGGACTGGGCTGTGCGCCGCTTGCGCGCGGCTCGTCTCGCGTACGCAGTTGATGCGCTGGCAACCTCTCGGGACTGGCGATATCTGGCGTATTCGGTGCCGCAGTACTCGGACTCACTTCCTCGCCGTCCGGCCTTTGTTGCGGTTTGCTGACGAGCGCTTCGTCCGGAGCGCGTAGTAGGACCGGCAGCCGCTCGGCACTTGGGATGCTTCCTGACTCCGCTGCCCGAGAATGCCGACTCATCGTTTCCCCATTCATCCGGGGTTGCGACTCACCGGCGCGCGGCTCGTCTCGTATGCGTAGCTGGGCCGGCAACCGCTCCGAACTGGGGCTATTTGGTGTATCCGGTGCTGCGGGAGGCGGAGTTACTTGCCCCCCATCCGGAGTGGATTGCGTCTCGGCGCGCGGTCCGTCCAGGGTGCTTAGTTTGGCCTGGAGCCGCTCGGCACTTATGATGCCTGCCGAATCCGCCGCCGGATGCGGACCAACCGGCCCTTCAGTCGGCCCGACCCGTGCCTCACTTGTGCCGGGCTTGCCCGGAATCGAAGGTACTTGATGAAACACCGTCCGCTCGGCGCCTGTGATACTTGGCGCATCCGCCGCCCGCGAATGCGGACTGACCGACTCTTCAGCCGGCTCGATGTGTGCCTCGCTTGTGCGCGGCGCGTCCGCCATGGACGGCGCTTTATGGGCGAACGTGCGCGAGGCACTTTTGACGCTTGGCGCATCCGCCGCAGCAGGATGCGGACTCATTGTCTCCCCATTCGACCGGGGTTGGAGCTCACGGGCGAGCGGTTCGTCGGGAGTGGGCAGTTGGATCGGCAATCGCTCAGCGCTTGTGATGCTTGGCAAACCCGCCGCCGGAGGATGCGGACCAACCGCCTCATCAGCCGGCCCGACTTGTACCTCGCTTATGCGCGGCTCGTCTGCCATGGAAGGTGCTTGACGGTCCGGCGTCCGCGCAGCTCTGGTAATGCCTGGTGGGTCCGCCGCTACAGGATAGGGGCGCATCGTCTCCACGTTCGCCCTGTGCTGTAGCTTGCTGGCGTGCGGTTCGTCGGAGGTGGGCAGTTGGATCGGCAGGCGCTCGCCACTTGTGATGCTTGGCGCATCCGGCGCCGGAGGATGCGGACCAAGCGCCTCATCAGGCGGCCCTACTTGTATCTCGCTTACGCGTGGCTCGTCTGCTATGGAAGGTGCTTGACGGTCCGGCGTCCGCGCAGCTCTGGTAATGCCTGGTGAGTCCGCCGCTACAGGATAGGGGCGCATCGTCTCCACGTTCGCCCCGTGCTGCAGCTCGCTGGCGCGCGGCAGTTCCGCCGGCCCGATTTGTATCTCGCTTACGCGCGGCTCGTCTGCTATGGAAGGTGCTTGACGGTCTGGCGTCCGCGCAGCTCTGGTAATGCCTGGTGAGTCCGCCGCTACAGGACGCATTGTCTCTCCGTTCGACGCGGGCTGCAGCTTGCTGGCGCGCGGTTCGGCCGGGGTCTGGAGTTGGACCGGCAATCGCTCAGCAATTGTGATGCCTGGCGCAACCGGGGCCGGAGGATGCGGACCAACCGGCAGTTCAGCCGGCCCGACTTGTATCTCGCTTATGCGCGGCTCGTCTGCTATGGAAGGTGCTTGACGGTCCGGCGTCCGCGCAGCCCTTGTAATGCCTGGTGACTCCGCCACCGCGGGATGCGGACTCATCGTCTCCCCGTTCGACGCGGGCTGCACCTCGCTGGCGCGCGGTTCGCCCTGGGTGTACAGTTGGACCGGCAATCGCTCGGCACCTGTGATGACTGGCAAACCCGCCACCGGAAGATGCGTGCTTGCCGCCTCCTCACCCGGCCCGGCTTGCACCTCGTTAGAGCGCGGTTCGTCTGGTACGGAAGCTGCTTGATGGACCGACATCCGTTCGGCACCCGTGGCGCTCAATACACTTGGCGCCGGCACATGCGGTCCTCCGGCCGGCTGCTGTACTTCTCCAGCTGCCCCGTGCGCGCCAACGGGCGCTCTAGCCGGGTCGGGAGAAGGTTGCGCATTCGGGCTGGGCGGACGCGCCGAATCCTGCTCATCCGTGCGCTCACGCTCCACTTCGTTCCGGCGGATCGGTCCCGCCGCCTGCCCATCTATCGGCGAAACTTCCAACGGCCGCTCTCTTGCAAGCGGCATGGTGGGCTCACGCTCGGGAGAACGAGATACGGCCGGCCCTGCTGGAAACGACGGAGTGTGGATTGCCCGCGGATCTCGATCGCGTTCGTCGCCAGGAACCAGCCGGAGTGCGGGCGCCTCCGCTAGGCCCTCGTCCAACTCACTCGCCAAGTCGTCGAGCTCCGGGCGGCTCCGGCCGGGAAGAACGCGCTCAGCACCAGAGGGCGGAGCCGGCGCCTCGCGCGACCTTAGTTCCTGCCAGGAGAGATCCTCCGCCCAATCTTCCAATCCGTAGGTATCGGCGGCGGAATCCGGAAGGGCCGATTGCGGCTGTAGAAGCGGCCTTATTTCAACCTGGTAGTCCAGCGCGTGGCGAGCCAGAGATAAGAACACATCCGCCATTATTCGATGGCTCCCAGATAATACTGACGGCGGGCCTCGCTCATTGCCAGGATATCGGCTTCCGGCCATCCATAGGTCCGCGCCAAGGCTTGCACGTCTTCGAGCAGACGCCTTGCCATTCGGTCCAACTCGGTCCAGAAGAAATTCGCGATATCAAGCGATGCGGACCACACGTTTTCGCAGGCCGCGCACTTCAGATGCACACGCACATCCGCCAGCGGCTCGCGTTCCCGGATCTCATCGGCAAGCGCGGCGACGGCCGAATCGGGAAGCTCCGCGGGGCCGATGGTCCCGCCGCCGTGAAGGATCTCTACGATCGAGCGGCGGATCAGCGTCTGCCGGGCTTCCGGGAGATCCAGATGTCCGGCGGCGGCCGCCAGATCCCGGCTGTCCGGCAACCGGTAGCGCACCACGAACCCATCCGCGGTTAGCGTGCAGTCGCTTTCGGATGCCGCGCCGGAGCGCTCCAGAAATTCCCCCACCGTCGCGCTGAATTCGAGCGGTTCGCGGCACACGGGGCACTGCACGAAACCCTGCATCACCGGACCAATTACGCGCTCGCGCAGTTGAAAGAGAAGGTTATTGCGCCGTCCGACGGTGAATGCCGCCAGTTCGCTCGGTTTCAGCCCCGGGAAACAAGGCGCCAGCAACAGCAGCGCCCTCTGCCAATTCGGCCGATGTTGCCCCAGTTCCCAGACTCTAACAATATCCGCGGTCGTCGGCGCGCGCATGTCTAACTGGCCGGCAGGGTGTAGCTGGGCTCAGTCGGCTCGGGAACCGACGTATCCCGCTCCCAACCTTCGTTCTCCAATTTGAGACTCTGGATCGCAACTGCGTTTCCGTTGGCGTCCAGTTCGGGCACCGCGCGGAATTCGGACGGCCAGCAGCGATAGATATTGTAGGCCAGCACCTTCTGTCCGGCTTCATTGTAGACTTCCAGAATAATGTCCTTGCGGAAATCCTTGAGCGAAACGTCCTGGTTCCCGGCGCCGCCTTGCTGGTCGTCGATGGTGAAATTGTGGTAGTCCCAAACTTTGTTCGCCCACTGCTCGAAAGCGACATCGTGCGTAACTCCCCGTTCCAGCGTGATGGCCTCGTACTCGCTCTGCCCTGGCATGCGGCGGGGCGTGGTCGGGTCGCCGCCGGCGCGATGGGTGATCACCTGAGTCGTCCGCGCAAGGGCGCTGACTTTCGAAACCCCTGCCACGTACTTGCCGTCCCACTTGACCCGGAACTTGAAATTCCGATAGGGATCGTAGCGGTAAGTCGCTTTTGGGAACTCAGTGTTAGTCGGCATATCCTATCCCTCGCGTTGTGACTGCTTCGACGGCTGCCTGATGCACGGGTATTAACTGGGGCTCTGCCCAGCGATCTGTTGAATCTGGATCATAACGAACTCCGCCGGTTTGACGGGGGCAATTTGCACCAGGATGTTCACCACGCCGTTATCGATGTCGGTTTGCGTGGTCGTGCTTGCATCGCAGGCGACCGCGTAGTTGTAGAAAGCTCCCTGGCGGGCCAGGTCCGCCAGAAACCCCGTCACGCTGAGACGCAGCGAAGACCACAGTGCCTCGTCGTTGGGCTCGAAGACCGCCCACTGCGTCCCGCGGTACAGGCTGTCCTCGACAAATAGGGTCAACCGCCGGAGCGGAAGGTATTTGTAATCGTCTTCGAACTGATCGGCTCCGCGCAGGGTGCGCGCGCCCCAGACCACCGGCCCGACGATCGGGAAATTGCGGAGACAATTGATCCCCAGGGGGTTCAGCACGCCGTTCTGGTTGTCGGTCAGATTTACTTCCAGCTTGGCCACGCCGGCCAGACCCGCATCCACTCCGGCGGGCGCTTTCCATACGCCTCGCGCCACATCCGTAGCGGCGATCACGCCGGCAATGATTCCGCATGGAGCAAACACCGCCGGCTTGCCCTTAAGCAGCAGGTCCTCCTCTACCACGCGAGGGAAATACACGGCGGCGTTGCGCGCAACTTCGATCCCCGCATCGTTTTCACCGCTGATGCCGACATCGGTCGGGGAAATGTCCGAGATCTTCCCTTGCTTCACCTGGTCCGCCCAGATGGCCGGCGGATCCGCGATGTAGATGGCGCGCCGATCCGTACAGTATGACGCCGCCGCCTGGCGCACAGCCGGATCCAGATCCTGCATGGCCAAGGGCACTTCCGGAAAAATGCGTTGGTCCGGCGGAATGCACATCAGGTTGAATATCGGGACGTGTTCCAGCATATAAAGACCCGTCTTCTTGTCGGGGTCTCCAATGTAGGTCAAGGCTGCCAGATAATCGCCGTCGTTTCCGCCGCTGCCTATGGCCATTGCGCCGCTGGCTGGCGGCACCATCGGCAACACATCCACCAGGCACAGGCTGGATTGGTGCTTCAACACGCGGTCCAGCCGGTTGGGGAAGCTGGCGGCCTTGCCGGTGTTTCTTACCGAGAGATTCAAATAGCTTTCCGATGCCAGTGTTCTTCCCCGCGCATCCACTCTTTTCAGCCTGAGATTGAACAGGTCCTCAGCCCCCAGGCCGTACGCCTGGAACTGCAGGGCGGTCTCGTCGGTGATTCCCTGGTTATCGACCTCGGCGGTCAAGTAGTTTCCCCAGTCCCCTGGGTTCGCCGCCTTCAATGCCAGCGGTGGGGAAAACGTCATCTCGTCTGCTGCGGTGAACGCGGTCGCCGCTTCGGGCAGAAAAGAGATCGTGCCGGAACCTTGATCGTAGATCCGCACCGTGTAGACCGTGGCGTCGCCCTGGACCATGAACGTGTCGCCGACATCGATTACACCCGTGGCCGCACCCCCGTTGTTACCGATGGTGAACTGCGTGTCACCGACTTTCGGCCCTTTTTTGACCACCCAGCCGCTGGGTGCCGGACGAGTGAAGCGCAACGTGCAACAGAAGCAGAACGCGCTTGCATCGGTGGGAAGGGGAGCGCCCCCGGGGAGAGCGAACCCGAGTTGCGCGGGCGCCTTGGCGGTAGCCGCCTGGAAGCTCGTGACCACGTACACCGCGGGGTTAGCGCCAACGGTGAACTGATCGTTGATCATGGGGTTGCCGGTTCCATTCAAAATCGACAGGGCCCCCGGCTTTCCCGCGCCGCCCGGCTGATAAGAGTCGATCTGCCAGTTCAGCGGCATCGGAGAAGGCTGCGGCGGTGAGATGTTGATCTGCGAGCCGTATTGGAAGAACGCCGCAGGCTTGGGGGAGAAAGGCAACTGCACCTGCAGGGCGCCAGCCGGAGTGGCGGTAACCGACGGTTCTCCGGTCATCACGTAGACGGTGCCGTCCGCGCCAACCGTAAACGTGTCGCCGAGTTCCGGAATACCAGTGCCTTGCGCGATGGTAACAGTGCCTTGGCCCTGGCTGAAGACGGTCCACCCGGCGGGCGACGGTCCATACGTGAACTCGAGGGGCGTGCAGGTCGGAAATACCTGTCCCGGCTGCCCTTGTAGCGCTGGGAAGATGGTGATAGTCGCGGGCCGGTTCTTAGCGGTATCCGGGGGCTGGTAGGCGGTCACCGTGTAGGTGTGCGTGAGATCGTTATTTACAGTCAGTTGCAGCCCCACGTCCGGCTCGCCTTCCGACCCGCCCGTGGGAGCCGATACTGCCAGCGAGGTATCGCCGGAATTCGCGGGAGCGTCCAGCAGCCAGCCGTCCGGCAGCATCGGCGGCGAAATGGGAAAAGGCAGTCGCGCATATCCGTCGCCCTGACCCGGCAGCGGCTGAAACAGGCGCGCGACGATCGCTTCCGAGCCGCCATTTTGAAAAAAGTCCTCGACGGCGTAGCTCATGGGGTAGTCCGCCGACAAGCCGGCGAAAGACCGCGCGAAATCTCCGTAACTGAATATGGTGACCGGCTCGTCGACCGGCCCCATGGGAGCGCGGCCCACAAAAGCGGCGATACTCGTCGCTACCGGAGTTATGGTGTGCTGTCCGCTGGCTAATTCTTCAATATAAACGCCGGGATACGTAGGAATAATTGGCACCGCTCCTCCTTTAATTCAGGTTTTGCGCCACCCTTCCGGCGCGCTTGAAATTCACACCTGTTGCAGGCGGCTTCGCGCTCTACGTGGCGTCGCGCGCCGCCTCCACCGATTGCCAGAACGTCTCGCGCGCCGCGGCGTGCGCGTTGAGCTGCGTGGCCTTGGCACTGCCGATCGTCGTGATGTAAGTGACGTAAGCTTCCAGCAGGGTTCCGGCGGCGGCCGCCAAACCGG
>DATNMW010000315.1:0-47700 GCA_035602155.1 Bryobacteraceae bacterium
CGGTGGCCAAAGAAATCGAGCGGCAGCTTGCGGATCTGCCAACCGCGGCCGTCGCGCGCAAGGCGATCGAGCGTAATGGCGCCATCATGCTGGTGCGGTCGCTCGAAGAGGCGATCGAGCTGTCGAACCGCTTTGCTCCCGAACACCTTAGCATTCCGGACGACCGCCTGCTGGCGCGCGTGCAGCATGCCGGCAGCATCTTTATCGGACCGTTCAGTACCGAAGCGGCCGGCGATTACGCATCGGGACCCAATCACGTGCTGCCAACCAGCGGCGCAGCGCGCCTGCGTGGCGGGCTGTCGGTGGCCGATTATCTGAAGGTGATTTCGGTGCAGCGACTGAGCCGCGCAGCGCTCGCCGCGCTCGCCCCGGCCGTTACTACGCTGGCGCGCGCCGAGGGATTGGAAGGCCACGCCCGCTCGGTTGAGGTGCGGATGCATGACTAAGGGAACCATCCGTCCACGGCCAGCCGTGCTCAAAATGGCGCCTTACTCGCCGCCCACCGCCGGCCGCGCCGACAAGCTGCGCCTCGATTTTAACGAAAATACTGTTGGCTGCTCGCCGCGCGTCATCGAGTTTCTGAAGCGGCGCCTGGACGCAGGCGGTCTGGCGGTCTACCCGGAATACGGCGAAGCCAAGGCGGCCGTGGCCGAATTCTTCCGCGTGGCGCCGGACCAGTTCATCTTTACCAACGGCACCGACGAAGCCATCCAGCTCTTCATCAACACCTACGTGGACGATGGCCAGGAAGTCCTGCTGCTGCGCCCCGCCTACGCCATGTATCGCTTCTACGCGCAGGTGGCCGGCGCCACGGTGCGCGAGATCGATTACGACGGTCCCGCCATGGATTTTCCGCTGGCCGCCATGCTCGACGCCATCACACCGGCCACGCGCGCGGTGCTGATCGCGAACCCGAACAACCCCACCGGCACGGGCCTTTCGCTCGCGGCCATCGAGCGCATTCTGAAGCGCGCGCGCAAGGCTGTGGTTTTGATCGACGAAGCCTATTTCGAATTCTCCGGCGTCACCGCGCTGGGCCTGATCGAGCGCTCGCCCAATCTATTTGTGAGCCGCACGTTTTCGAAAGTGTACGGCATGGCGGCGATGCGGCTGGGCTGCCTGTTTTCGCATCCGGCCAACATCGCGTTCCTGCACAAAGCGCAGTCGCCCTACAGCGTGAACACGCTGGCCGTATTGGCTGCGCAGGCAGCCATTCGCGACACCGTCTATATCGAGAATTACGTGGCCGAAGTGCTGGCCGCCCGCGAGCTGTTGTGCGTGGGCCTCGAACGGCTAAACATCGGCTACGTGCCCAGCTCCGCGAACTTCGTGCTGATCCGCGCCGGCGCGCGCGCGATCGAGATGCGCGACCACCTGCGCGAACGCGGCATCCTGGTCCGCGACCGCAGTTATGAAGCGCCCGGCTGCGTGCGCATCACCGTCGGCACGCGCGAGCAGACCCGCCGCCTGCTGGCCGCGCTGGAGGAGATATGGCTCGCGAGGTAATCGTCTTCGACATGGACGGCGTGCTGGTGGACGTGACCGACTCCTACCGCGAGACCATCGTGCGTACCGTCGAACATTTTGCCGGCGTCACGCTCACCCACCCGCAGATCCAGGATTACAAGAACCAGGGCGGCTTCAACGACGATTGGAAGCTTTCGCATCATGCGATCTCGCGGCATGGCGTGGCCGTCGAGTTCCAGACTGTGGTCGATTATTTCCAGGGCCTGTTCCATGGCAACGGCTCCGACGGACTCATTTTGCGCGAACGGTGGTTGGCGCGCGGCGGCCTGTTCGATCGCCTCGCCGCGCGTTTCGACTTGGCCATCTTCACCGGCCGCATGCGCTGGGAAGCGGAGGTTACACTCAAGCGCTTCGCGCCGTCGCTGCGCTTCGATCCCGTCGTCGGCATGCACGAAGTGGCCGAACTCAAACCCGCGCCGGAAGGCCTGCTCAAGATCGCCGCCGCGGCTGGCGGCCGCAAGATCTGGTACGCCGGCGACACCGTGGACGACGCACGCTGCGCCAGGGCCGCGGCCGTGCCGTTCATTGGCATCGCGTCACCCAACAGTCCGCGCCGCGATGAGCTTACCGCGCTGTTTCAAGCCGAAAATGCGGTCGCGGTTCTCGAGGACCTCAATCAACTGGAAAGCGTGCTGGTCTGATGCGAACTGCCGCCATCCAACGCGACACCCAGGAGACGCAAATCAAAGCGTCGCTCAAGATCGAAGGCCGGGGCCGCTACGAAATCTCGACTGGCATCCGCTTCTTCGATCACATGCTGGAGTTATTCGCCAAGCATGGCGGCTTCGATTTGAAGCTCGATGCCAAAGGCGATCTGGACGTGGACCAGCATCACACCGTGGAGGACGTGGGCATCGTGCTGGGCCAGTTGTTCGCGAAGGCGCTGGGCGACCGGCGCGGCATTAACCGCGCGGGCTACTTCGTGCTGCCCATGGACGAGACGCTGGCGGTCGTGGCGCTGGATCTCGGCGGCCGGCCCGCGCTGGTCTATCGCGACTTGGTGCGTGTGCGCCTCGTAGGCGATCTGCAAGCGGAACTGGTGGAAGATTTCTTCGGCGGCTTCGTGAACCACGCCGGCGCCAACCTGCATGCGCGCGTGCTTTACGGCCGCTCCAACCACCACAAGATCGAAGCCATTTTCAAGTGCTTCGCGCGGGCGCTGAGATACGCGTGCTCCACCGACCGGCGGCTGCGCGGCCAGTTGCCCTCCACGAAAGGACTGTTATGATCGCCATCCTGGATTACGGCGCGGGTAACTTACGTTCGGTCGAAAACACGCTCGCGGAAATCGGCGCGGCATACACGCTGGTGCGCGACGCCGCCGGCCTGCGCGATGCGCGGAAAATCATCCTGCCTGGCGTGGGCCACTTCGGCCAGATGATGCGGGCGCTCGACCAAATGCAGGTGCGCGATGCGCTGATGGGACGTATCCGCGCCGGTACGCCGTTTCTGGGCATCTGCCTGGGCTTGCAGGCGCTGTTTGAGCGCAGCGAAGAAGCGCCCGAAGCTCGCGGACTGGGCCTGTATGCCGGGACAGTGCGGCGATTCCCCGCTGGCGCGCGCGTGCCGCACATGGGATGGAATCAGGTGGATGCGTGCGCCGAATCGCGTCTGTTGGCCGGGCTCGACCCACACGCCTTCGTCTATTTCGCGCACAGTTACTATGCGCCCGCCATTCCGCAGACCGCCGCGACTTGTACTTACTCGCTACCTTACACTGCAGTACTCGAATCGGGCAATACGTTCGGAGTGCAGTTTCATCCGGAGAAGTCCGGCCCGTGCGGTCTGCACGTAGTCCGCAATTTCGTAGAGCTGCGGTAAGATGTTGTAAGAGAAGTTCCGCCCGTGCGGCCTGCGCGTCGCCCTCGATTCCGTGGGACTGCCGTGGGGTGTACAATCTGATTATGGGAGCGATGAGCAACCTGCAACTCTATATCGCGGTCGGGTTGCCCACCATTGCCGTGTTGGCCAGCTTGGTCGTCAGCTTGGTGCAGATAAGCGCCATCCGGGGGGACATGCGCACGCAGATGGCAGCCATGCGGGAGGACATGCGCGCGCAGAACGCCGCAATCCGGGAGGACGTGCATGCGCAAATCAGCGAGATCCGTGAAGATATCCGCGAGATCCGCTCCGACATCAAACTGCTAACGGGCAAAGTCTACGAGCTGATGGGCCAGAAATAACGCCCGCACGATGCTCGCCAAGCGCATCATCCCCTGCCTCGACGTGACCGGCGGCCGTGTGGTCAAAGGCGTCAACTTCATCCGCCTGCGCGACGCCGGCGCGCGCCAGATTCCGGCCGGAATCTGGCAACACGTTCGGGGTGCAGGTTCATCCGGAGAAGTGCGGCCTGTGCGGCGCCCTGGATTTCGTGGGATTGCCGTGGGGTGTACAATCTGATCATGGGAGCGATGAGCAACCTGCAACTCTATATCGTGGTGGGATTGCCCACCGTGGCAGTCATTACCAGCTTGGTCGTCAGTCTGGTGCAGGTTAGCGCAATCCGGGAAGATATCCGCGCGATCCGCTCCGGCATGAAGCTGCTAACAGTCAACTACGAGCTGATGGGCCAGAAATAACGCCCGCACGATGCTCGCCAAGCGCATCATCCCCTGCCTCGACGTGACCGGGGGCCGTGTGGTCAAAGGCGTCAACTTCGTCCACCTGCGCGATGCCGGCGATCCCGTGGAACTGGCGAACCGCTACAACCAGGAGGGCGCCGACGAGTTGGTCTTCCTCGACATCACCGCCTCCAGCGACGCGCGCGCGATCATGGCCGTAGTGGTCGCCCGCACTGCGCGCAAGGTGTTTATCCCGCTGGCGGTGGGCGGCGGCATACGCTCGGTGGCGGATGCGCGCGCCATCCTGCTCTCCGGCGCGGACAAGATTTCGGTGAACACCGCGGCCGTGCGGCGTCCCGCACTGATCACGGAGCTAAGCGAAGAATTCGGCGCGCAGGCTGTGGTGCTGGCCATCGATGCGCGGCGGCGCACTTCCGGCGCATGGACCGTCTATACGCGCGGCGGGCGCGACCCGGAAGACCTCGACGCGGTGACATGGGCGGCCCGCGGCGAAGAACTGGGCGCGGGCGAAGTGCTGCTGACTTCCATGGATACCGACGGCGTGCAGCAGGGCTTCGATTGCGAGCTGACGCGCGCCATTTCGCGCGCCACGCACATCCCAGTGATCGCCTCCGGAGGCGCAGGCAAGCCCGAAGACTTCCTGCGCGTGCTGACCGATGGCGAAGCCGATGCGGCGCTGGCGGCGTCCGTCTTCCACTACGGGGATCTGCGCATCGGAGACCTTAAAGAATACCTCGACCGGCACGGCATCCCGGTGCGAAAGGTATCATGATCTTCCCTTGCATCGACTTAATGGACGGCAAGGTTGTCCAGCTCGTGCAGGGGCGCGAGAAGGCGCTCGAAGGGGATTCGCCGCTCGAAATGCTGCGCCGCTTCGCCGCCTTTCCGGAAGTCCAGGTGATCGACCTGGATGCCGCGATGGGCACCGGCTCGAACGACAATCTGGTGCGCCTGCTGGCCGCGCATGCCCGCACACGCGTGGGAGGCGGCGTCCGTTCGGTGGGGCGCGCCCGCGCGCTGGTTGAGCAAGGCGCGCACAAGGTGATCGTGGGCACGGCCGCCTTTGCCGCGGACGGCATCGATGTGGCGTTCCTGGCGGAACTGGCGGCCGCCATAGGCAAAGATCGCGTGATCGTCGCACTCGATTCAAAGCAGGGGCGCATCGTCGTGAGAGGCTGGCGCGAGGCGACGCGTTTTCGCGCCGAAGAAGTGCTGGCGGCGCTGGAGCCTTACTGCGCGGGATTTCTATGCACTTACGTGGATAAGGAGGGCATGCTGCAAGGTACCGATCTGGACTGGTTCCGGCGGTTGCGCTCCGCGACGCCGCTCGAAATCACAGCGGCGGGCGGCATCACTACGCTTGACGAGGTGCGCGCGCTGCTGGCGATGGACGTGCATGCCGCCCTTGGCATGGCCGTCTACACTGGCAACCTGAAACTGGAGGATCTGGCGAAGTTGGACTGAATTTTCGCTCCCTTATGGCTGTGGTGCGGCGGTCAGCGAAACATTGTCAATGTTAACATGCGCTGTTCCGACACTTCGAAGCAGAAAAGTGCCAGCCGCCGGGAGACAGGCTGCTGTCCGAAGCGACAGCGACACTTCCAGCCAGCAGCGTCACAACGTAGCGGTAAATGCAAAGTCTGCACGGTGGCTAGCTTCAGGGTATATGTCGTGTCGGCCTGAACGGAGGACCCAGTGTCTGGGATATTGCGCCGGTTGACTGACTAAAGGTATGCGACATTGACTCCGCCGGGATGCATCAGGATATTAAACTGTCCCCTGGTTTTGAATGTGTCGGCACTCCCGCCGTTAAACCAGTCGGGCAACCAAGCGGGTACAAAACGTCCGGTCCAGGCGAACACGTTAACACGTCCGCTTCGAACCCAGGATTCGAAATCATGAGATGGTAGTGGTTTCTTGGGCCGACGCTGGCCACAAGACCGCTCCAGCAAGTGATACGATTAGCCCGTATCGTTGCATCGAGGTTCCCTCCGTTTTGATCCCGAATGCCTCCAGATCCCACAACGTTAGCCGGTCGAGAGCATCGCACGATCAAAACCGCACTGGCGCGGCGTACCCGGTCATCTCGGCGTATCCGGCCCCATGCCGCGTACCGCCAATCTCAACCGCGCCTTCCCAATAACGATTCTCCTTGCTATCGAATTCCTGCTGCGGCAGACGCGTAGTGAGTTGGACGGCAATTCCGAGCGACGGCACGCGCACGCTCCACTCCACAGGGTACTTGTTCCAAAGCTTGCCGGGCGTGACGGAGAACATGTCGCGCGCGAGGTGGGTCGTGCGGCCGCGCGCGTCGATGTAGGTCCCCGCGGAGTAGGGGTCGGCGGCGCCGTCCTTGCGACGCAAGCGGAAGAGCATCAGCTCCGTGCCGTCGTCGAACTGCAGGCTAAACCAGTCCCAACCGCTTTGCGCCGGGTCAAGTTGCTGCGTGAAGAACTCGTGGTCCATCCAGGAAAGGCCTTCCACGTGGAACGTGCGGCCCTCCAATACAATGTCGCCCTGCGTTTCCAGGCGCGTGAACGAGATGTAGTGCGAAGCGCGCCCGGCGTCCGCGGCCTTCTGACTGACCCCGTTGATGCCGTGGACGACCGGCGGTTTCAGCGCGCGCAGCGTAAGGTTGAACGAGAAGCGCGGGTCGATGGCTTCGATTTGCTGCGTGCCGCCGCGAAGATGCCATTGGACGCGCCAGTTGCCATTCCAGACGCGCGCCAGGTCCAGCGACGCGCCGGCCAAGCCCGGTCCCGCGCGGTTGAGGCGCTCCGCGTGCAGGAATCTGCCGCCGTCGACGTCGCTCAGGGCCAGGTGCGCGAGCCAGGCGTCGCGCACGTCCCACAGGGATGCGGGATGATCCTTACCCCAATCGTTGCTCCAATCGTTGCCCCGGTCTACGCCCTGGCGGAAGAAGGTCAACTCAAATCCGAAGCGCCGGCCCTGGGCATTGCGGAGGTTGCCAGTGTAATACCACCATTCAGTCTGAAATCCGGGGTGATTGAAGTGGTCGCGCGGGAACTCGTAGCGGTAGCCGGGCAGCGCGGCGCGGTAGAGTTCCGAGGCGGTTACAGCCTTCGTGTTGAACCAGGCGGCAAACACGGCCACGAGCAGGCCGCCAAACAGCGTCGGAATCGCGGGCATACCGGATTTGGCCATGAGGCGTCGTGAAAACCACAGTGTATGCGAATTTTCGCCTGCCTCTTGCATTTCCCTTTTTCTTCGCCCACAATAGACAGAGAGGAGTGCCCGATGGCCTTAACCCGCCGCCAAAAGCAAGTGCTCGATCTGATTGCGAAATTCGTCGATGACAATGGCTACAGCCCCAGCTATGAAGAGCTGGCGCAAGGCCTCAACCTGGCTTCGCTGGCCACCGTGCACAAGCACATCTCCGCGCTAACCGCCAAGAACTATCTGAAGCGCGGCTTCAACCAGAGCCGCTCCCTGGAGCTGGGCCCCAAATACGTGCAGGAGAACCGCCGCCATCGGGATGCTACAGCACTGGAGATTCCGCTGCTCGGCCGCATCGCCGCCGGAGCGCCTGTGGAGTCGGTCGCGCAGCGCGCCACTCTGAGCTTCGCCGATTTCGTGGGACATCCGGGCACTTTCGCGCTGGAAGTGCGCGGCGAGTCCATGATCGGCGACCATATTTGCGACGGAGACATGGTTCTCCTCGAGAGCGCGACTGAGGTGCGCGACGGCGAAATCGTGGTAGCGCTCGTGGAAGGCGCCGAGACCACGCTCAAGCGTTTTTATCGCGAACCGGGAGGCAAAATTCGGCTACAGCCCGCCAACGCCGCACTGGAGCCGATCATTGTGCAGGCCGCGGACGTGCAGATACAGGGGCGCCTTCTAGCCGTCCTGCGTAAATATAAGTAACTTGACTTATCGCGCGGGCAAACTGGCCCTTCTGCTTAGTTTGCGACTGACATGGTCAGGCTGGCGCGTAACTCTTGTTCGGCGCGCAGCCAGTCGTCTTCGGAGGAGCCGCCTTGGTAACCGCGCGATTCCCAATACGAATACGCCAGTTGAGCTATGTCATCGAACGCCAGATCGTGTGCCGGGGCTGCTGCCGCGGACGAGGGGGCTAAGGCATTCTCGGATGTTACAGCGGAGTTCCGATGCTTTCGTGTCACCGTGCTCTTGGCGCGCGCCGGAGCGGCGCCGGAAGCCGATGCGGACGCGGAGCTAGTACTTCTTTTTGTTGCCATACAAAGTATTTTCTCCCTAAAGAACTTCAAAAACCGGATTCCTTAATTTTACCAGACTTCACCACGCGCGCCGTAAAAAGTTTTTATCAATTCCATCACATTTTTTCGAGAATCGTGACGTTTCGGACCACCCGCCAGACAGGGTGTCTCAACCACTCTACAGTGATGTATATCGCTCTACAGGTGAGGTATATTAAATGTTAGCGTGCGATCGCGATTGGCAAGCCTGATCCTGCTGGCGCTGACGGCGGCGGGATCGAATGCCGGGGCGCCCCGGGTGCTGGCAGTTGACCTGGATGGCATGATCCATCCGGTGACCACCGAAGTACTGTCGCGCGCCATCCAACAAGCCAAACAAGAAAACGCCACGCTATTGCTGGTGCGCGTGAATACGCCCGGCGGCCTCATGGACGCCATGCGTGAATCCATCGAGAAGATCGTCGCCGCGCCCATGCCCGTAGTGACATACGTCGCGCCCAGCGGCGCGCGGGCGGCCTCCGCGGGATTCTTCATTCTGGAAGCGGGCGACGTTGCGGCGATGTCTCCCGGCACCAATACCGGCGCGGCGCATCCCGTGATGATCGGCGGCGAGATGGATGCGGTCATGAAGCAGAAGGTCGAGAACGACGCGGCGGCCTCTCTGCGCAGCATCGTGGGCAAGCGCGGCCGCAACAGCGCGCTCGCCGAGAAAGCCATTCGCGAGAGCCAATCGTTCACCGACAAAGAAGCGCTCGACAACCACCTGATCGAACTGGTGGCGAATGACGATCGCGATCTGCTCGACAAACTGGATGGGCGCGAGGTCACCCGCCTGGATGGAACCCGCACCGTGCTGCATACGCGCGGCGCCACCATCGAAGTTTACGAAGAAAATTTGCGCCAGAAAATCATTTCCGCGATCAGCGACCCCAATCTCGCGCTAATTCTGCTGGTGCTCGGCGCGCTCGGCATCTATGTCGAGTTCACCTCGCCAGGTCTGATTGTGCCCGGCATCCTAGGAGCCATCATGGCCCTGCTCGGGCTTTCCGCGCTCTCGGTGCTGCCCATCAACTGGCTGGGCGCGGCGTTGCTGCTGCTGGCATTCGCGCTATTCGTTCTGGAAGCGAAATTTGCCACGCACGGCATTCTGGGCGCGGGCGGGGCGCTATCCATGGTGCTCGGGGCGGTGATGCTGATCGACAGCCCCGTGCCCGAAATGCGCATTCATCTCTCCACCGCCATCGCGCTGGCGCTGCCCTTCTCGCTGATCACTATGCTGCTGCTTTCGCTGGTGCTGCGCGCGCGCCGGAATAAAGTAGTGACGGGCAGTCAAGGCATGATCGGCGAAATCGGCACAGCCGTCACGCCGCTGGCGCCGGATGGTAAGATCCTGGTCCGCGGCGAATACTGGAACGCCGTATCGCCGGCCCAGGTGGCCGCCGGCAGCCGCGTGCGCGTTGTGGCCATCAATCGACTCAAACTCACCGTGGAACCCATCCTGCCCCTGAACGGAGCCTCAACGTGATCGACTTCACCAGCTTCACCACGATCGTCATCGTCATCGTGGTGCTGTATCTGATCTCCTCCATCAAGATCCTGCGCGAGTACGAGCGCGGCGTCATCTTCCGGCTGGGCCGCCTGCTCGCCGAGCCCAAAGGACCGGGCGTCATTTTGGTCTTCGCGCCCATCGACCGTATCGTGCGCGTTTCGCTCCGCGTGGAAACCCTGGAGGTCCCGCCGCAGGACGTCATCACCCGCGACAACGTGACCGTCAAAGTGAATGCGGTCATTTACTTCCGGGTCCTTGAACCGCGCTTGGCGATCGTAGAAGTTGCCAACTACCTGAATGCCACATCGCAACTGGCGCAAACCACGCTGCGTAGCGTGCTGGGCGAGGTGGAGTTGGACGAGCTTTTGAGCCAGCGCGATAAGCTCAACGTGCGGCTGCAATCGATTCTCGACCAGCATACGTCGCCCTGGGGCGTTAAGGTGACCGTGGTGGAGGTGAAGCAGGTGGATCTGCCCGATCAGATGATCCGCGCCATCGGCCGCCAAGCCGAAGCCGAGCGCGAGCGCCGCGCCAAGATCATCCATGCCGAAGGCGAGTATAGCGCCGCTGAAAAGCTTTCCATGGCCGCCAAGGTCATCCAGGAACAGCCCGTGGCGATCCAGTTGCGCTACCTGCAAACTCTTGTCGAAATCGGAACCGAAAAAAACACCACCATCGTTTTCCCTCTGCCGCTCGATATACTGTCATCTTTGGAGCGCGCCTTGAGCAAGATTGGCGAGCCATCCAAACCGGCGAATCCATGAAGAACAACGAGACTGGAGAATTTGAACTGGTGCTGGGCAACCGGCAGTTGCTCAGCGGGTTTTTCATTGTGGTCATCCTCTTCGCGGTGTTTTTTGTGATGGGCTACATCGTGGGCCGCAACTCCACACCCCAACTTGCCGCGAGTCGCGATCCAAGCGGCGGGACGGCGGTCGCTTCCGGTGCGCGCCCGCAACCAGCCTCTGGAAGCGCGCCCGGGTTGCAGAGCCCACCCGCCGCTGAACCGCCTAAGGACGATGCCGGCGCCAATCCAACTGCCAGCGAGCCGCAGCCTGCGACTCAGGCAGCCCAGGCGCCCGCCCCGAAGACAGAGCCGCCCGCGCCCGTTACGCCCGCCGCGCCGGCCGCCGTGGAGTCGACGCCCGGCGAAACCTACCTGCAAGTCACCGCGGTCAAGCAGGATGTGGCGGAGACCGTCGCACGGACGCTCAAGGATAAAGGCTTCCCCGCCGTGCTCTCGCCAGGACCTGCCGGCAAGACGCGCGTGCTGGTGGGGCCATACGCGGACCTCTCCAAGCTCGGGCAGGCCAAAGCGGAACTCGAACGCCTGGGCTTTTCTCCCTTTGTGAAAAGATAGAAACGTGGACGGCAACCTGGTACAGATCAGCGGCAGGACGCCACGCTTGCCCGGATGGGCCCGGAAGAGCGCCACGCATTACGAATCGCTGCACCGCCTCAAAGTGGGATTGCGGCAGCTCAATCTACACACGGTGTGCGAATCTGCGCGCTGCCCGAACATCCACGAATGCTTCGCGCGCGGCGCGGCCACCTTCATGATCCTCGGCAATCTGTGTACCCGCGGCTGCGGGTTCTGTTCGGTGCCGAAAGGCTCCCCCGCCAAGCAGGATATGCGGCTCGATCCGGCCGAGCCCGCCAATGTCGCGCGCATGGCCGCCGCCATGGAGTTGCGCTACGTGGTGATCACCAGTGTGAATCGCGACGATCTGCGCGACGGCGGCTCGGCGCACTTCGCGGAAACCGTGCGCCAGGTGCGCCGCGCCTTACCGGATTCCCGTGTGGAAGTGCTGACGCCCGATTTTTGCGGCGACCTGCAGGCCGTGGCCCGCGTGCTGGATGCCGCCCCGCACGTCTTCAATCACAACATTGAGACCGTGCCGCGCCTCTACGGTCGCGTGCGCCCGCAGGCCGATTACCAGCAGTCGCTCGATGTGCTGGACTTCGCGCGCCGCTATCGCCCCGACATCCTCACGAAATCCGGTCTGATGGTGGGGCTGGGCGAAACCGAAGACGAGGTACACGCGGTGTTGCGCGATCTGCGCGCCGCCGGGACCGCCGTGGCCACCATCGGCCAGTATCTTCGGCCCACTCGCCGCAACCTGCCTGTGGCGGAGTACATCGAGCCGCGGCAGTTCGATCGGTACAGCGATTACGGCTTGTCCATCGGCTTCCAGATGGTCTTCAGCGGCCCGCTGGTGCGCAGCTCGTACATGGCCGAACGGGTCAGCGAAGAGGCGCGGTCGGCAAATTGAAATATCTCGGCGCGCTACTCACCGCCATCCTGCTCATTTTGGCCTTTCCGCGCTTCAATCTGGTATGGTGCGCGCCCGTTGCGTTGGCGCCCTTGCTGGTGGCCGTAGCGCGCGAACCGCGCCCGTGGCGCCGCTTTCTGCTGGGTCACCTCGCGGGCGTGGTCTACTGGTTCGGCGTATGCTACTGGATCCAGGGCGTACTGGCTAACTATGGCGGCTTAAACCCGGCGCTGGCTTGGCTCGCGTTTCTACTGTTCTGCCTGATCAAGGCGCTGCACATGGGCGTCTTCGCGATGCTGGCCGGCATCCTGATGCGGCGCTACTGGGCGGCCCCCGCAGTGGCCGCGCTATGGGTGGCCGTCGAGGCTACGCACGGTCCGCTCGGCTTCGCCTGGCTGGCGTTGGGGAATGCCGGTATCGACATGGGGTTGCCTATGCGCCTGGCGCCCTATACCAGCGTATACGGCCTGTCGTTCGTCTTTATGTTGATGGCCACCGCCATGGCGCTGGCAGTGCTCGGCCGGCCGCGCACCCAACTGTTGTGGCTGCTCCCGTTGCCCTTCCTGATCTTTCTGCCGGCGTTGCCCGACGCCCGCCGCGGCCGCGAGACCGCCGTCCTGGTGCAGCCCAACATCTCCGAAGACGCGCAGTGGACACCGGAATCGATCGACCGCATGCAGCGCAATCTGGTGGCGCTCTCCCTGCGCACGGTCCTGACGGGCGGCAGCGAGCATCCCGCTCTGGTCGTCTGGCCCGAAGTGCCTGCGCCGCTCTACTATGATGCGGACCCGCGCTTTCGCGGCTATGTCGCCGACCTGGCGCGCTTGGCCAATACGAATCTGCTGCTGGGAGTGGTGGCGCGCACTCCGCAAGGCGCGTATCTCAACTCGGCCATCCTGGTCTCGCCGGCCGGCCGCCTGGTCACACGTTATGACAAGGTCAACCTGGTGCCGTTCGGCGAGTTCGTCCCCTGGCCCTTCGATTTCGTCAAGCGCATTACTACAGAGGCGGGCGATTTTACCCCGGGCACGCAGGTCGTGGTTGCGCCCCTCGACGGCCACAGCGGTGGTCACAAACTGGGCACCTTCATCTGCTACGAATCCGTATTCCCCAATTTCGTACGGCGCTTCGTGCGGGATGGCGCGGAGGTGCTGTTCAACATTTCCAACGACGGCTACTTCGGCAAGACGGCCGCGCGCTACCAGCACCTTGAGATCGTCCGCATGCGCGCCGCCGAGAACCGGCGCTGGATCCTGCGCTCGACCAACGACGGCATCACGGGCACCATCGATCCCGCCGGCCGCTTGCGCGGGACCCTGCCCCTATATATGGAGGCTGCCTCGCGCACGGGTTTCAGCTACATCAGAGAGAGCACCTTGTATACGCGCTATGGCGACTGGTTCCCCCTCCTGTGCGCGGTGGTGGCCGCTGCTTTGCTGATCGTCGCCATCGCTGCGCGGCCGCATGGCCCACAATATCCGGCCGCGTAATTCGTCTACAACAGTGGATGGAGCAAACGCTGAGGATTCCGCAACAAATCGCGGAGCAGAATCGGCAGATCTCCGAGGTGGTGCAACGCGAGCGCGCTCGTCTCCGTAACTTTGTACGGAAGCGCGTACCCGACGCGGGCGACGCCGAGGACATTCTGCAGGATGTGCTCTACGAGTTGGTGTCGACCTACCGCTTGATCCACCCCGTAGAGCACGCCAGCGCGTGGCTGTACCGCGTAGCGCGGAACCGGATCGTAGACTTTTTCCGGAAGAAGCGGCTGGTAGCCCTCGGAGATGCAGTGCTGGAGAGAGCGGACGATGAGGGCGTGCTCACGCTGGAAGACCTGTTGCCATCGCCGGCCGCCGGTCCGGAAGCGGAATACGCGCGAAGCGTGCTGCTGCAGGAGCTCAACGCCGCGCTGGAGGAACTGCCGGTGGAACAACGCGATGTGTTCATCGCGCAGCAGATCGAGGGCCGCGGCTTTAGAGATCTCGTCGAGGACACCGGCGTGGGCTTGAACACGCTCCTCGCACGCAAGCGCTATGCAGTGATGCATCTGCGCCGGCGCTTGCAGGCCATCTACGACGAGTATCTGAAATCGTGAGGACGACGAATATGATAAAGAAACGGGTAAAAAGAGGAGTGAAGATCGCCTTGCTCGTCCCGGTGGGGCTGGCAGCCGTTGCGGTCTTCGGATTTATCGTAATGTATCTGTGGAACTGGGTGGCGCCGGCGGTGTTCGCTGCGCGGACGATCACCTTTTGGCAAGCGCTCGGCCTGCTGATCCTGGCCAGGATTCTGGTTGGAGGACTCGGCGGGGGGCATGGCGACGACAAGCATGGGCGCCGCAGCATGATGGATCGGTGGGAGAGAATGACTGCTGAGGAGCGTGAAGCGTTCCGCCAGGGATTACGCAATTGCGGCGAAGGCCGTGGGCCAGCGGACAACCCGACGGCGGCTCCCTCGGCGTGACGATCGCTATTTGCCGCACGCGGGAGCCAGTAGATTGATCGAGCGTGTGATCCCCGGAGAGGTGCGCGCCAGTCCCGATGTCAGTTCCTCACCGGCGCGCATCAGTTCCTCGACAGGCATGGGCGGCAGGCGGTCGATGACGAACCATAGATTCCGGCTCTCCCGGTTCAGCGCGGTGCGTTTGCACTGCCGCCAATTCCACCTGCGGCAAGTGATGCCCTGGTCGTCGCGCCACACGATCTCGCCGGCGTCGGGGTGTTCGACAACCGTCGCGCCGTCGCGAACCGTATCGAACGTCTCACCCCCGCGTGCCACAACCAGCCTGGGCGAGCCGGCATAGCGATCCATGTCTTCGCCGCCGAAGCATGCGCCAAACCGGATGCTCAGCGCGTTGTACAAGTCGACTACCGGATCGATCGCGGGCAGGCTCCCGTGCTTCTCCACGCGCTTCCACAAAGCTTCTACCGAGCAGGGAGTTTTCTTGGGATTCGCGCCGAACGCCCGGAAGGCGGCCCGCCACGCCTCCAGGTGCTCCGTCATCCACGCGGGCGGCTGTAACGGAAGCGCCGGAATCACCGGGTAGGCCGCCGACTGGAAGTTCAGGACGACTACGCTCAATGCACGGTACTCTGGGTACCGCTGCCAGATTTCGGGATCTACTGTGGGAAGAAAGCCGATCAAAGCTCCCCTAACCGGACCTCGATCTCACCTGCGCGAAATCTCCCGCTTTCCACGCGCTCGGTCCCCTCCGGAGAATGGATCTCGCCTGTGCCGGTGAGGGGATCTACGATCCACACGTAGGCCACACCGAAGGCCAGATATTCGCGCACCTTGGCCCAGATTTCTACCGCCGGGTCGCCGGGAGACAGAATCTCCACGCAGAGGAACGGCGGCTCGGTGAAGACATCTTCGTCTGGCTCGCCCTGGGTGACGCAGAGGTTCGGAACACGGTAGCGCGCTGGTGCACGTTGCGTACGTATGCGCTGCTCCGGCCAGACCTCATACCCGAGCGGATCGCCTGCCGGGCAAAGCATACGGAGCAGGTAGCGCTGCATCTTGCTGTGCGGTTTTTGAGGCAAGGAACGCGGGACAATCCTTCCCTCCACGTACTCGGCATCGTATTCGAAGGTCGAATGCAGGTATTCCTCGACGCTCACCGGTTCCGTGATTGCCATGGCGATCTTCCTCCAGCTTTATCATAATTGCCGCATCAAGCAGGGTCTCGGAAGTCCCGAGTCCTAGTACTAAATCGACAATTCGCCTAAACCCCCGGCAACGCAGACAAACCCTAACATATTGATTCAATAATAGTTATTAAAATAATCGAAGGCGGCAAGCCAGGCAGGGGCACATCCGCCCCAAAGCGAAGCAACCTTGACAAACGCACCTAAGTTGAGTAATTCTATCTAGAATTGGTTCATATGCGCAGCTACCTATCGAAGACCGCAGTCGTTGCCTTTCTCCTGCTCCCCGCGCACGTGATGGCGGCGGAGAGCACCGGAGCGACCGTTATCGTCGCGGACAGCCGCCACCTCACAGGCCTTACGGCCTGGTGGGTCAACATTTACAACGAAAGCCACTTTTACTTCGCGCTCCTGACGATTGTGACCATTCCGCTGGGAGGCGCGATCCTGGGAGGTCTGGCCGATCTGCTCATGCGCCAGATTGGCATCGACCTGAAATCCAGGGCGTTGCGGGAGAACTAGCCGGACCGATTTCATCGAGGTGATTTCATGAATTGGCTTTATGTACTGCTGCCCATTGCCGGAGTCCACGTCTGGTGGCCCGGCCTTGTGATCCTCGGGTTGGGAGTCGGCATTATCGGAGGCTTCTTCGGCATGGGCGGCGCCTGGATGGTTACGCCCGCCCTTAACGTACTGGGTCTTCCCATGGCTTTTGCGATCGGAACGGACATCACCCATATGGCCGGAAAATCGCTGATTTCCACCATGCGGCATGCCAAATTCGGCAACGTCGACTACAAACTCTCGCTGATCATGGTCTTCGGCACCGTTGGCGGACTGGAGATCGGCGCCCGCAACATCATGTGGCTGGAACGTATCGGAAAGATCGACCTCTATGTCCGCTGCGGCTACCTTGTTCTGCTCACCGGGATCGCATGGCTGGTGTTTGCCGACGTCCTGAAGCGGCGCAACAAAGATCGCGCCGCCAGAGCCGCCGGCCAGCCTGTGGATCCTCTCACAACCGGCATCGAATGGTACAAGACATTGCAGCAGATCAAGATTCCTCCGGTCGTCAACTTCCCTAGGTCCGGCGTGCGTTGCTCGGTGTGGCTGCCGGTGGGCGTGGCTTTCTTTACCGGCTGGCTGGCCGGCGTTCTTGGGATAGGAGGCGGACTGATCCGCATGCCCTCCCTGATCTATTTGATCGGCGTGCCAACGCATGTTGCGGTTGGTACGGACCTCTTTGAAATTGCCGTCTCCGGGCTGTACGGCGCGGCGACATACAGCTACAAAGGCCGCGTAGAATTGTGGGCCGCGTTCATCATGCTGATCGGGGCTGCCGTCGGCGCGCAAATAGGAGCGGTGGCTACCAAATACGTCAAGGGGTACGGAATTCGCATCTTTTTCGGGTGCGCCGTCATCGGCTGCGACGTATCCATTCTCATGAAGATTATCGCGGCCAGGTACCCAAGCCTCAAATCGGTGTTGGACCTCTCCGCAACTATTCTGATTCTCGGCCTGGTTTCGCTGCTGTCGCTATTCATCGTATTGAAGTTCGTCATGGGCGTGCGGGAAGAACTGGCCCTGAAGAAAGAGGCGGTGCTGGTTGCCTAAAATGCCGCAGGTAGCCGGGGCCGGGATGGCAGGTATCGCCGCGACGCTGTGCCTGGTGGGCTGCGGACCTCTGGGGAAGGTTGAGCAGGGCCGCGTGATCGCCTATGACCGGCAAACGCGGCAGGTGACGCTAATTCGGGAGGCGGCTGTCGCAACCCGATCCAGCCCCGGCGTTTTGCCGCCAGTGACCATCGATGCTCCCGCGGATCCCAACGAGATGGGCCCGGCGCCAGTGGCCGGTGGCCGGCTGCTCCTGGATATCAAGAACCGGCGCATTGTAGTTTACGACCGCGCCACCGGAACCTTCAGGACCATCCAATACACGCCGGTCGCAGAGCGCTACAACGTGGCCAAGAGTCCTGGGCCTCCCGTGGTGGATCGCACCGGGAAAACGATTACACTTTACGCCGCGAAGGATCGCGCCGTCATTACATTCGCGGCGTCCGACGACCTGCTGGCGATGCCCGTCAGCACCTGGCAGGCCGGCGACGTGGTCCGTTACTACTATAGGGATCCTGGCCGCGCGCTACGGCTGATGAACGTGACGCGAACGGACCTCACCAAGGCAGTGGGATAGACCTCCTGGCTGCGGGAGAGGCCGGGAGTCCCGTCCTACCTTACCTATGAGGTTATTCCGGCGCGAAATCCGACAGCAAGAAACGCCCGACCCGGCCGCGGATCGCGTGCGCGCGAAGTATGCGAGCTTTCGCCGGCTTCTGGCGCTGAATAACGAGTCGTTGGAGTTGCTTGCCGGGCTTCAGGACGACCTGCAATACGCCCCGCCGCGCCGCGAAGTGCTGGGGGGCCGCATCGGGGCGATCTTCATCCACATTCGCGGCGTGGTGGAATCCCTGGAACGCCTCACCGGGGTTTCGCAACGCACCCTCGCCGCGGCGCTCGAAACGCAGCAAAACGAAATCGAACGCTATGCCGCCAGTCTCGACGAACTGGCTAAACCGCGGCTCTCCGCATGGCTTGCGGAACTCGATGCGGATTCGGAAAAAGACGCCGGCGGCAAGGCTGCCGTACTGGGCGAGATCCGCAACCGGCTGGGCTTGCCGGTTCCCGACGGTTTCGTCCTGACCACGGAAGCCTACCGGCAATACTGCGGGATTCCTCTTTGGCAAACGATCCGCGATGCTACTCACAATTTGGACCTGAACGATCTTGAAGCCATCCGGCGCGTGTCCGAGCACCTTACCCAGTGCGTCACGGAGTCCGCGCTGCCACCGGCCGTGGAAGGCGCGATCGTCGAGGGAACCGCGGCGTCGATCGGCAAAGGCGGCACCCTGGCAGTGCGTTCGAGTGCCCGCGGCGAGGGGAATGCGCGATCCTACGCCGGCCAGTTCCTCAGCCTCTTGAACGTGCCGGCCGGCCAGGCAATCGACGCTTACCGAAAGGTGATCGCGGCCAGGTTTCGCGAGCGGGCGCTGTTCTACCGGCTCTCCGCCGGCCTGCTGGAAGTGGACACGCCCATGGCGGCGCTGTTCGTCAAGACGATTCCGGCGCGCGCCGCCGGCATCATGTATACGCGCGATCCCGGCAACCCGAAAAGCAAGAATCTCTGGATCACCGCCACACGAGGTTTGGGGCTTGGAATCGCCAGCGGCCGCAATCCCGCCGACCTCTTCCTGGTGAATCGCTCCACACCGCATGCCGTTGTCGAGCGCCACCTGGTCAAGAAGGAAGAAGAAATCGTATTGCAGGACGGAGGAGGCATCGCTACTGTTCCGATGCCGCCCGCGGAGCAGAACGAGCCCAGCCTGGCTGACGTCTACTTGCGAACCCTGGCGGATTGGGGAGTGCACATCGAGCGTCATTTCCGCGCGCCGCAGGACATCGAATGGGTTCTGGACCACGATGGCGCGCTTTGGATCGTCCAATCGCGCCCGCTGGCGAATGCCGACGCCGGACGGACCAAGCCGCGCTCGGCTCCCAAGACCGAAGCGAAGGTGGCCGGCGGCCGCACCGTGTATCCCGGCCGAACCTCCGGCAAAGCCTTTCTGGTGGACGAGATTCAGAATATCGGCGCGTCCCCGCCGGGTGCGGTCGTCTTTCTCCGCAAGCCTTCCCCGGAAATCGTGGGCATTCTTCCCCGCATCGCCGGACTGGTGGCCGAATGGGGCAATATCGCAGGCCATGCCGCTACGCTGCTGCGGGAATTCCAAATCCCATCCGTATTCCAGATGACCGGCGCATTCGACCGCTTGACCAGCGGCGAGCCAGTCAGCCTGGATGCGGTACAGGCCCGCGTTTATCCCGGTATCTTGTGGCCGCCTGCCCACAAGGAATCGTCCACCGCGGCGCGGTACCGTGAGCGGGTAAGCGACCCGATCGGCACGCGGCTGCTGACGCTCAACCTGCAGGATCCGGCGGCCGACAACTTCCGCCCCTCAGGCTGCAAGTCGGGCCACGACGTACTCCGTTATTGCCACGAGAAAGCTATCGAGACGATGTTCGAAGTCAACGATCGGGAGCTGGGGCGTGGCGGCTCCCAGTCGTTCCGAAAGCTGGAGACGCCCCTGCCGCTGAGTCTCTCGGTGATCGATCTGGGCGGCGGTCTGGCGTTGGGCGAGCCGGAGAAGCGCTCGGTCACGCCCGACCGGATCGTTTCCAGACCGTTTCAAGCCTTGTGGCAAGGTATCAGTCATCCGGAAGTAACTTGGACCCGCCACATGCCGGCCAGGATTGGAGATCTCGCATCGGTCCTGTCGGCCACCTTCACTCCGCGCGGCGGCATTGGGCGTCCCTTGGGCCAGGAAAGCCATCTACTGGTTGCCGACGAGTACATGAACCTGAATTCCCGGCTGGCCTATCACTACAGCTTGGTGGATGCCTGCCTCTCCGATACACCGGGCGAGAATTACATCTCATTCCGGTTCGAGGGCGGCGGCGCAGCCCACGGGCGACGCAGCCTGCGCGCCTGTTTCCTGGAGAAATGCCTGGTCCACTACGGATTTCGAGCGGACCGCCGGGGCGACCTGGTCAACGCGTGGTTCCGTAAAGCGCCGGCCGATCAAACCGCCGAGCGCCTTGATCTTCTGGGCCGCCTGTTGGCCTGCTCCAGCCAACTGGATATGTACATGCACAGCCGGGAGGTCATGAACTGGTTCGCGGACCAGTTCATTCTGGGGAACTACGCGTTCCGCCACGAGGGTTGATAGGGCGCGGGCCCAACATGGAAAAGTTCGACCAAGCCGTGACGGTCCTAACCCTGACAATGGGCCTCTGCCTGATGTGGGAGGGGTATACCGATCTGTCTGAAGCTCGGAAGGTAGCCGCATCGCCCGCGCATGACGATGGCACAATACAGTTAACCGGATTCGACGTTAGTTCCGCCGCGGTTTCTGGCGGCGACTCCATCCAGGCAACGCTCACATTTAGCGGTTTTACGCCCGTAAACGGGGCTTTCGTCAAGGTGACGGCCGCCGGCCCGTCCGCGGCCCCGGTCACCGATGTAGTGGTCCCCGCCGCCCGCCGGAGATGGCAGGTGTCCATCCCGACGAATCCCGTTACCCGCGCCGAACGGGTAATTGTCACGGCGAGTTGCGGCGGCGTCTCGAAGAGCGTTGTGGTGACGCTGCGCCCGAGGGGATACTCCTAGCCGCCGATATGCCGGAACAGCCAGAACAAGAAGCCCGCCAATATAATCGAGGCAGGCAGCGTGAGCACCCAAGCCATCGCCAGGTTCCGCACTGTTCCCCATTGCAGCCCGGAGCGGTTGGCAGCCATGGTTCCCGCCACGCCCGAGGAAAGCACGTGCGTAGTGCTTACCGGCATGCCGAACCAGTCCGCGGCGCCGATGGTGACCATAGCGGTGATCTCCGCGGCCGCGCCTTGCGCATAAGTCAGGTGGTCCTTGCCGATCTTCGATCCCACCGTAACCACGATGCGCTTCCAGCCCACCATCGTACCCAGGCCCAGCGCCATCGCCACCGCCACTTTCACCCAGAGGGGAATGAACTTGGTGGCATTGTCGATGTGCTTCTTATAATTGGCGAGCACCGCCACATCGGCTGCGGCGAATTCCGGCTTACCGGACTTCTGCATCAGGCGCAACGCTTCGCTCACCACGTACATGTCGTTGCGGAAGTTCGGCGTGCGGTCGGCGGGCACGTGCTTCAGTTCCTTGTAAAGCGCCATCTCGTTGCCGATATCGCCAACGAGCGTGCGCAGGGCCAGCATGGTGTTGGGATTGAATTGTTTTGTCCGGATGTAAGCCGTCACGTCGTCGCGCGCGTCGCCAATCACCGCGTTGGGCGACACATAGTGAGACAGCACGCCAGCCGCCTGGTTCGAAACCATCACGAATTCCTGCGACTGCCGTGCGGTCACCGCGTGGTTCAATGCGTACGCCGTGGGCACTGTGCCGATCAGGATCAGCATGATCAACCCCATGCCCTTCTGGCCGTCGTTGGAGCCATGCGCGAAGCTCACGCCGGTGCAGGTCAGCACCAGCAGCGCGCGAATCCACAGCGGCGGCGGCGCGTCCCCCTCGGGAGCCTGATAGAGCCGTTTGTCCGGGATCGTAACTTTCATCAGCAGCAGGAGCAGCCCCGCGCACACGAAGCCGACTACGGGCGAAATCAGCAGCGTTTTGCCGATGTTGGTGGCCTGCGCCCAATCCACGCCGCTGGTGCCCGTCTTCACGGCCATGAGCTGATTGGTGATGCCCACTCCGATGATCGAGCCGATCAACGTATGCGAGCTGGACGAGGGCAGCCCGAAGTACCAGGTGCCCAGGTTCCAGATGATGGCCGCCACCAGCAGGGCGAAGACCATGGCGAAACCCGCCCCGCTGCCTACCTGCAGAATCAACTCCACGGGCAACAGCGAGATGATCCCGAAGGCCACCGCGCCGGAGGAGATCACCACCCCAAGAAAGTTCCAGAACCCCGACCAGGCCACGGCGATGTGCGGCTCCATCGAATGCGTATAGATCACCGTGGCCACGGCGTTGGCCGTGTCGTGGAAGCCGTTCACGAACTCGAATCCCAGCGCCGTGAGCAGTGCCACACCCAACAGCAAATACTCAAAGGCGGTTGCCGTGCGCACGCCGGAAAGGTCCGAAAGCAGGTTGATCGCGGCATACCCGACGCCGGCTATCAGGATCACGGCAAAAACCAGCATCCCTGCTTTGCTGGGTGACTTCTCAAGCTTCGCATGTACGCTTGCGGTTGCGGTTGCCGCACTCGCCATAAAACCCTCCTTGGAATAGAGCGGAATTAATACGGACATCGCAGCATACAACACGGCGAGGCCGCCTCGGGTTACAGGGAGGTTACACTTGGGTTAAGAGGTGGGGTTTACCGAGCCACGACCGTCAGGGAGTGGTTCAGTTCACCCAAGGGCCGCGGCCGGAGCCGTGCTTCCGCATGTACACCTGGAATTTCTTCTTGGCGCGCTGCGTTTTGTACTTGCGATACCAACGGCGCATTTCGTACATGTCCACCCGCGGGAAATGCACTCTCAGGTAAATCAGGCCGAAAATCATCCCACCCAGGTGCGCCACGTTGCTCACGCCGCTGTTGACGTTTAGAGAACCCAAGAGCGCTATGGCGCCGTAAATCATGACGAAATACTTCGCCTGGATAGGAAACAAGAAAAGGAAAAGGATGGTGGCTTCCGGATACAACACGCCATAAGCCAGCAGTACTCCGTAAATGGCGCCGGAGGCCCCGATGGTGCTGGTGTACCAGTTGCCCAACAGCGCGTTCACTACGACGTCGCACAAGCCGGCGCCGATCCCGCACAGAAAATAGTACTTTAGAAACTTCCGTGTGCCCCAGTCTCTCTCCAGCGTGACGCCGAACATCCACAGAGTGAGCATGTTGAAGAGCAGATGCCAGACGCCGCCGTGCAGGAACAGGTAGGTCGCCAGTTCCCAGATGGCAAAATGGTATACCACCAGCCTGGGCACCAAAGCGAACGGGCCGAAGATGTTTCCGAGACCGGCCTGATACGCCACGTAACTCAATACGAAGACCGCGGAATTGCTAATGAGCAGCCATTTTACGCCCTTCGGGAAATTGGTTGACGAAAAGAAAGTGTTTAATCTGTACCGAGTGCTGTGGCGCATTGCGGGCCTTAACGCTTAGGATAGCAAGACCGTGGGCTTTTGCTCCGCTTCAATAGAACAAATACTTCCGCCACTGCTCGTCGCTTTTGCCCAGTAGCCGCATCAAGTGCCGGCTGGTATGCAAACTGAAGGGCCGCGGCTGCCGCGCAAGCTTCATACCGGATTCCTCCGGCGTGCGGTTGCCCTTCCGGTTGTTGCACGGATTGCAGCACGCCACCAGATTCTCCCAATTGGATTCGCCCGCGCGCGAACGCGGCACCACGTGGTCCAGGGTCAACTCCGACGAAGGCAGGGTGCGATGGCAATACTGGCACGTGTAGCGGTCCCGCATCAGGATGTTCTTGCGCGACAGGGCCCGCGTCTGGTGCGGGATGCGCCGGTATTCCAGCAATCGAATCACGCTCGGCAGTTTCACCGCGCTGCGCGCCGAATGGATGTGCTGCGTGGATTCCTCCTCCGCCGAAGCCACCCCCTTCAACACCAGCACGAGCGCCCGCCGCGCCGCGCAAATGTTGATCGGCTCGTAACTCGCATTCAAAACCAGAACTGGCTTTTGCAGTCTGTTCAAACTAGTCATTTAAACAGGTCCCTTTCGTCTGCTTCGGTCCGTCTGATCCGTAAATCTCCGGTCTACGCGCGCCAGCGACAGCAGCGATACCGACCTTGCTCCGGCTTGCTTCAGCGCCCGCGCGCAGGCTCCCGCCGTGGCGCCCGTGGTCATCACGTCGTCAACCAACAGAATCCGCAGTCCGTTCACTCTGCGCCGGGCGCGGAACGCGCCGGCCACATTCTCGCGCCGTTGCGCATTGCTCAGTCCCGCCTGCGCCCGTGTCGCCGATCGGCGGCGGAGCAAGTTCATCGCCGGAATACCCCTTGCGCCCCCGATAGCCTTGCCCAATAATTCCGACTGATTGAACCCGCGCTGCCAACGTCTGCGCCAGTGTAACGGCACGGCCGTCACCACGTCGAATTGCCTGTCGCGCGGCAGCGCGTCGGCCAACAGCGCGCCCAACGGCCGGGCCAACCGCCGGATGCCGCTGTATTTGAAAAGGTGGATCAGCTTCCGCAGCGTGCCTTCATACGCTCCATAACAGAAGGCTTCGTCGTAGCCTTGCCGGCCGCTGCGGCAAAGCATGCAGCGGCCCTCGGAATCCAGCGGAAAGCCGTTCAGGAAAGGCGTCCGGCAATTGAGGCAGAAGAACTCGGCGCACAGCGGCGCGGGATCCTTCAGGCAGTCCGCGCACACCGGCACGCGCGAGAAGCGGCGCAAAGGCCGCGCACAAACGCGGCACTCGTCGGGGAAGAGCAGCGAAAAAAGGCCGTGCGATACCGCGCCGAAAATCGGAGGAAAAAATTCGGAGAGCGATACAGCGCGCCTGCTACTCGAGAAGACTCACCTCCCGGTGAATCTCTATTCTACAACAAACCCGGCCGGCTTACGCTTTGCCGGCTGCGTGAATCTGCTGCGCCAAATAATTATCCAGCCCGATCTCCTCGATGATGTGCAGTTGGCCTTCCAGATAATCGATGTGATGCTCTTCGTCCAGCAGGATCTGTTTAAACAGCTCGCGCGACCCGTTGTCCCCTACATGGGTGGCCACCTTGATAGCTTCATTCAACCGCGGCACCGCATCCAGTTCCAGGGCCAAGTCATTCTCCAGTTGCCTTTTCACGTCCGAGCCGATCTTGATCGGGAACAGTTCGACCATGTTGGGGATGCCCTCCAGAAAAAGGATGCGCTGCATCAGAATATCGGCGTGGTGCATCTCTTCGATGGATTCCTGCCGGTCCAACGCCGCCAGCCTTTGATATCCCCAGTTTTCGCACATCTTGGCATGCAGAAAGTACTGGTTGATCGCAGTCAGCTCCGCTTTGAGCACTTCGTTCAATAGACGTAGCATCTCTTCGTTGCCGCGCATTACAAAATTGTAACGTATCGGCTGCCGCTATCGAGGTCTAATTTCGTTCGTCAAGAGTCGGGCCCTGCGCCAATTGGCCTGGATTTGAGCGCCTGCAGCCTCCGCCATCGGCTATACTGTGTCATGGAACTCCAACGCAACCAACGGCTTCCGCCGCATTGAACTTTTCCCGCGGCGTCGTCGTAGTTCCTAACGAGTATAAACCCAAATATGACCGCTCAAATCGCAAGTATCCACGCCGATCAGATCAAAGCGCTCCTTGCCGAAAAAGGCTACGAAGTAACCGAGCCCACCCCCGGTGTCCTGCGGGTGCAGGAACTCCAGAGCGGTGTGGCCGTCCAGGCCGTGCTCGAAGGCGACGTCCTATACCTGTCGCTGACCTGCACTGTGGCGCCGGAATCCGCCATCACCGCGCCGATGATGCGCAGCATGCTCGACGCGCATAACGGCATTTCAACTTCGTACTTCCAACTCTACGATGCCGGCCAGGGCCAGACCGCCATCACCCTGAATAATTTCTGCAAACTCGAAGACCTGGGTCCCGAAGACCAGGACGACATCCTCTCCTGCGTGCATTTCCTGCTGGTCGACGTCATGGTGGCGCGCCGGATTCTGAGTGGTTTGGTGTAGCTTGGTGTAACGGGAGACAAATCGAACATGGCATTTCTATCGGATATTTTCAATCGCGCCGGCCGCGTCGCCCGCGGTCAGGCTAATGAAGGCATGAGCGCCGTCGAGGATGCCACCTTCGACGCCACCGTCCGTCAGACCGTGGCGGACATGCGGAACGAGCTGAACAAAGCCGTACAGGCGTCCGCCGTGGCCATGAGCAACTACAACCGCCTGGACGCCGAATATCAAAAATACGTCCGCCAGTCGCAGGAGTGGAAAGACCGCGCGGGCTTGGCGCTCGACGCCAACAAGGAGGATCTGGCACGCCAGGCTCTGGCGAAGAAGGCCGAGTGCGACAAGCAGGTCGCCTCCATGCAAGTGTCCGTGGATCAGGCGCAGAAGGCCAGCGACACGCTCAAGCAACAGGAGGGCGAGTTGAAGCGCAAAATCGACGAGGCCGAGCGCACCGCCACCACGCTGGTGGCGCGCAAGAACGCCGCGCAAGCGCAGCGCAAAGTGGCCGAGGCTCTGGCTGGAGTGGGCAACGCCGACAACGCCTTCGCGGCGCTCAACCGGTTCGAAGAAACCGTGTCGAAGGAAGAGGCTACCGCGCAGGCCTTCAATCAACTCGCCTCGACGGGAAAGGACGACGATCTGGAAAAGCAATTCGCCGCCTTGGGTCACGGCACGGACGATGAACTGGCGGCCTTGAAGCGCGAACGCCAGCAGTTGAAGGCGCCCAGCATTCCCCTGTCTATAGCCGCGCCCCCGGAAAAGGTTGGCGGCCAGTCTTCCGGTCAGGCAGGCGGCCAGTAGCCGCGAACTATGGGCCCCATCACTGTCACCCTCTTAATTGTCCTGGGAGCTTTGCTCTTCATGATTCTGAAAAAGCTATTCGAACGGCCCGCGACGCCCGCGGCTCCGGCTACACCGAAGCAGGATCTCGCTAGCCTGACGGTTGCCGACGCGCGCGTGGGCGATAACATCTCGATCTCCGGCGCCGGCGATAACTACAGCGATCTGGATTTCACGGTGGACCACGGCAATCGCTATGAAGCCGGCGAGAAACAATGGTTCGACGTCAGCGGCAAGCACGGCGAGCGGCGCGTCTCCCTGGAGGTGCGCGACGAAGACGATGAGCTGGAAGTGCGCGGATTCCTGGACGGGCGCAAGCTCTCGCTCGAAGACGTGGGTCTTTCTGAAGACGACCTCGCGCAAATGGACCAGCGCCAAAATACCGCCGACAATTTTGAGTTCGACGGCAAGAATTGGTATTACCGCCTCAGCAAAGAAGTGGGCGTCTTTCACGACGGCCAGATGCAGGGCGCCGGCTTCTACGGCTGGGAGTTTGTGGAAGAAACCGGGCAGCGGTATCTGGCGATCCGTAAGCGCGAGGGCGAACCGTTCAGCGCCAGCATGGCCGTCAAATTGAATCCGGCGGACATCACCGTCTTCCGCCCGTAACAATCCGCTTACTCACGTGCGGCTCGGACTTACAGAGCCGCGGCCGTCAGGGAGCGGTGGAGGAGTTATATGAGCCGTCGTGGGCTCGAAGTTTTGGCCGTTATTCTGAGCTTCCTGATTGTCATCGTCCTGTTCGCGGGGTTCGATAATCTGCCGCGCAAGGTGCGCGCGGACATCGCCGCGGAAGCGCACCAGCTTCCGCAAGCCCAGAAGCAATTCCAAAGCGCGCAGGACGAAGTCACTCACGATCTGTCATCCGACCCGGATCTATTCCGCGCGCATGACATGAACACAGCCTTCCCGGAGCGCTTTCGCATCGCGGCAGGCGAGTTGCAGGGTGCGCAGCGCGACGCCGCGGCGCTCGACAAGCTGCTGAAGGCTAACCGCCGCCAGGACCAACCCGAGACCGAAAAACTGCTGAAAGAGGAGCGCGCGCTGCGGTCTGCCGCGCTGAACGAAGCCACCTTGGTCGAGGCTGAGGCTCAGCACTGGGTGGACATGAAGCGCAATCTGCCTACCGAGTTGCAGCAGATGGCGGCCGACCGTCAGGCGCTTGAACATTGGGATTTCGCGCCTATCGCGTTGGCCGTCACGCGCGCCGAAACCGATTGGCCGCAGAAGAAATCCGATCTCGACTCGCGCCTTACGGCCCTGCGCGCGATTCCCGCCGACGGCGAGAAAGCCTGGCAATCGAGCGACGCAACGCGCCGCAAGGCCGAAGCCAAGGATTTGGCCGGACTGGATTACGCCGGGCTGCTTGGTTCCGCCGAGACGCTGCACACAGACGTCGCTACTTTGCCGGCGCGAACGCAGGAGCTCCAGTCGCTCACTGGCCAGCTTTACACATCGTGGGATAAGGTGTTGGTGGATCTGCGGGACCGCAAGTCCGGCGGCTCGCGCGATTACGAAGAAGAGATCCGCACGGTTAAAACGAAGTTTCCGGATGCCGCGGGCAAGGATGGCGTCACCACGTCCGACGAGACTTGGGTGGAGATTCCACGCGCCACTTACCATGTTTGCGAAAACAATATTGGCATGTCCGTCGCCCACAAGCCGGTGGGCAAGTACGACACGGAAGCCGATGAAGTCGCCGAGCCGGCGGGCTTCGCCTACATGGCGCCGGTCGGGGAGCGCAACCAGTATGGCTACTGGGACCACGGCAGCGGCGGCAACTTCTGGGTGTTCTACGGGCAATATGCGTTGATGCGCGACCTGCTGTGGGGACACAGCTACCGGCCCATCCCATCCTATGAGTGGGAATCCTACCGCACCGCGCGCTCGAGCGGCCAGACCTATTACGGCCGCGACGAAGCCGCCGGGGCGCCTAAGTACGGCACGCATGGCACCTTCACCCAGCAGCACTACGCGGACAGCCGCTATGTGCGCAGCGCGGGCGGCTACGGCAACTCAAAGTACGCCACTGGCGGGTTCAAGCGCGGGGAAAGCGGTGAGGGGCACACCTTCGGCTCCGGCTCGAAGCCGCCGAGTTCCGGATTTAAGCCCAGAAGCGCGCCCAGTTTCCACCCCAGCTTCCGTCCGCCATCCGGAGGACGCTCGTTCGGCCGCCGCCACTAACCGTGGGACGCCCTCGTCCGCGCGCGCCCCCCTGGTCACGCTCTTGCGGCAGTTTCGCGGGAAATCGCCAAAAATAAGGCTTGAATTGACGCAATTGGGTGTATACTAACTAGCGCCCGGGGCGGGAGATAAGCCGCGAATAATGTAACGCCTGAATCCGGCTAATGACTGGTCACCGATGACTGAATTCGAGTTGGACCCGGAGTCGGTTTCGCGCGCCGAGGCCCTCTCATCTCGGCTGATGGCTGACTTCCGCACCGTGTCGAAACAGGTCCCGAGCCAAATAGCCAGCGCGAATTGTTCTCTGAGCAACGATATTCTGAGCAGGCAAAAGGCGTCCCAATCGACGACGTGGTAACTAACGTCCGCCAAATGGCCATGGAATTTGCGACGGTCCAGCGATTCGATGGCGAGGTCCCTTGTCTAAAGCTGAGCGACGGCGAGTTGGCCCCGATTTCTTTGACCGAGTTTTATGGCGACGGGGCGTTTTCGCCCTACGGCTTCGGAAGCTGGCCAGATCTGTGGTGGGACCGTAAATTCAGTTTCCGAGGCCCCTATGAGATGCTGCGGCGCTCCGGGCCGCAGGAAGACGGGATTGTCTTAACTGATGTCCGCAAAACCGAACATGGCATTCAACGCAGCCTACACGAATTCCTTTCCTATCGATTCGCTGGGATGAACAGATGGGCCGAATGGTATAAGGCGGAGTCGGCATGGTTCTCCAGTGGTATTTCGCAAGTCCCGGCGCAATTGCCTGGTTGCTCGGTGTGGTGGCCGTCTTTGCGGCGGATCTGTAGGGTGTTTCCTACGGTATAGCGGTTTGCTTGGTACCTATACATATATCAAGAAGGAAGCGACGGGCCCAAGAACGACTCGCGATGTGCGCATTCTCGGTGGTCGTGAGCTTCGCGCCGAGGCCGAAAAAAAGCGCAAGTAGCTAAATGTCGATATACAAACCTTGCTGGAGGGCGCGGCCTATAAAACCGACCTGCTCTGGAGCCGTGAAGCCCGGCAGTGGGTTAAGCAACGGGTTTTGTTGTTTTTCATTCTGACGCTTGTGCTTGGGACGTCCGCACTGACCGGGGCAAGCTTCGCCACTCAGGTACTCCTCACCAAGGAGGCGGCAGCGAGCGTGATTCGCGCCGCAGACGCTCCTTCGCTGCGGTAAGAGGGCGATGCGACCCCGGCGGGAGCCGCGCGCCCGCCAGGCGGACACGCCAGAACGGAACCTTGCGGATCTGCCATAATGCGGTTTAGAGAGAAAGCGCAGGTATGAGCGGAGACGACACCTACGAACTCTACATTGACGCCTTCACGCCCGCATCGATCCCGATGTCGCGGCTGGCCGAATATATGGCCGGCTTCGCCACGCTCCTCGGACACGAGGAGCACGTCCACTTCGACAAGCTTAAGCCCGGCAGTCTGGCGGTCGTCTCCCGTATTGAACCTGTCGCGCAGAATAAAGTGCAACGGCGCCTCGACGAAGTTCGCTTTGGCACGGGGCCCAAGGCGGCGATGGATGCCTTCCGGCAGATCGACGAGAAGCTGGTTGCCGACAATGCGGTCGGGCGGATAGTCCGCGGCACAGCCAAGGTCGTTGATTTTCCTGGCCGCAACCAACCGGTGGAATCGAGCGTCGGTCCGATAATCCAGCCGGGCACCCTGGATGGCGAAGTTATTCAGGTCGGCGGGCGCGATGAAACGATCAACGTTCACATCAAGGCGGGGGACGACGTACACCGCTGCATCACGACCAAATCGATCGCGCGCCGTCTTGCGCAGCACATCTTTAGCGCGCCGGTGCGGGTCAGTGGCAAGGGAATCTGGTCGCGCGCCGAATCGGGTGACTGGAAACTTCATCGCTTCGATATCGAAAGCTTCGAGACACTCGATGAGACCCCGCTGTCGAAGGTATTCGGCGGGCTACGGACACGGCTGACGCCGCCGGAGGGTGGCCGTCCTAACCCGACTGACATGATGCGCGAGCTTCGAGAGGAGTGACACTACGGTCGCCTTCGACAGTACCATTCTCTCCCTGTTACTCTTTCCCGACGCCGAGCTTAAACAAGGGGAGCATGGGAACGCGGTCGAACACGCTCACGAGCGCGTGGCGGGCCTGATGCAGGAACTCGAGGCAGCCAAAGAACAGGTTCTTGTGCCTGCCCCGGCGCTGTCTGAGGTCCTTGTGACCGAGGGCGTCCACGTTCAAGATGTTCTCACGACGCTACGAGTGTCCGCCTTCATCCGGATCGGCGATTTCGACGAGCGGGCTGCGGTGGAACTCGCCATGCGCCTGCGCGCTGCGATCCAATCCGGCGACCCGCGCCAAGGGATGCGGATCACCAAGAGCGCTATGAAATTCGACCGCCAGATCGTAGCTATTGCGCTGGTCGGCGGCGCCCGTATGCTCTACTCCGACGACGACGCAGTCGAGAGGTTCGCTTCAAGCTGCGGCCTCGCCACTAAGCGCGTTGTCGATCTTCCAGTCCCATCTTCGCAGCGCGAGCTCTTCGAAGGTGCTGAGGGACCTGCGGCTATGGGCGGCCAGAACGATGTGTCGTAGTAGCCGGCTGTAAGCGCTTGCATGATCCGCCGCCGTATGACATACTGCGTTCTGGTGCAATCCATGAAAACAGCCCCGTCGCTTTCGCGCCGCAGTTTTGCCAAGGTTCTAGCCGCCGCGCCCTGGATCGTCCGCGCGCAATCCGCGCCCGCCCGAGCTCGCATCAAAATCGACACCGAGCGGGTGATCGGCGACATCGACCCCAAGATCTATGGCAACTTCATCGAACACCTGGGGCGATGCATTGAAGGCGGCATCTTCGACGAAGGCTCGCCGCTTTCCGACGCGAGCGGCTTCCGCCGCGACGTCCTCGACGCAGCCAAGAAGCTGAACGTCACCATCCTGCGCTGGCCGGGCGGCAACTTCTCATCGAATTACAACTGGATGGACGGCATCGGCCCGCGCGACCAGCGCGCGCGTCGGCTCGAAATGGCCTGGGGAACCGTCGAAGACAATCGCTTCGGCACTCACGAGTTCATGGAGTACGCCGAAAAACTCGGAACCGAGCCATACTTTTGTACGAACCTGGGGATCGGCTCCTGGCAGCAGGCTCAGCAGTGGGTGGAATACTGCAACTCATCCGAGGACACGGCGATGACTCGGCTGCGCAAACAAAACGGCCGCGCGCAGCCCTGGAAGATCACTTACTGGGGATTGGGGAATGAAATGGATGGCCCCTGGCAGATGGGGCATCGTTCGGCGGAAGATTACGGAAAGTTTGCGCTGGAGGCCGCCAAGCTGATGAAGTGGACCGATCCCAGCATCAAGCTGATCGCCTCGGGCTCCTCCAATTTCAACCCGAACGCCGACTGGACCGGTTGGAACCGCACCGTCCTGGAATACCTGAAGCACCATGTCGATTACCTGTCGCTGCACATGTACGTGGGCAATCGGGGCAATGACTTCGGCGAGTTCATGGCCAGTTCCGTCGAACTCGATAGCCGCATCAAGACCGCCGAGGGTATCGTCAATGCCGCGCTATCCGGCGAGCCGGCCAATCGCCGCATCTACATCGCGTGGGATGAGTGGAACGTGTGGTATCGCGCGCGCGGTGAGGGGAAGGAACAAGGCCGCCGCATCCTCGAGGAGCGCTACAATCTGGAGGACGCCCTGGTCGTCGCCACCTTCCTCAACTCGTTTGTGAATCACTCGCACATAATCAAAATTGCGAACATGGCCCAACTGGTGAATGTTATCGCGCCGATATTTGCCGGCGACAAGGGTCTGTTCCTCCAAACGATCTACTATCCGCTGCAGCTCTTCGCCAATAACAGCAAGGGCAAGTCGCTGGAGCTGTTCGTCGATAGCCCGAAGTACACGAGCAAACGCTTCGGAGACGTGCCCTACTTGGACACCTCGGCGGCGTATGACAATGGCGCACTGGTGCTGAATGTGGTGAACCGCCACCTGGACCGGGCCATCGAAGCGGATTTCGAATCGCAAGACAAGAAGTTCTCCGGCGCCGTCGAGGCGTGGGAGGTCAATGGTCCCGATATCAAAGCGGAAAACGATTTCGACTCCACCAGAGTGCGGACCGTCCAACGCTCGGCGTCTGCACAGGGGAACCGGCTGGCCTACAGTTTTCCGCCGCATTCGTATACGATGTTGAAGGTGAGGCTGGTGTGACCCCGCGTATTCCGCTCGCGTTCTGCGTGCCCGTTGTTATCATGGTTTTGATGACCACGAACTGTTCGTCAAACGGCCGTGAGTTCGGCAAGACTCCGTCCGGCGAAACGGTCGAGTTGTACACGCTCAAGAACGCCAAGGGCGTGGAGGCCGACATCTCGACGTACGGCGGTGTGGTTGTCGCGCTCAAGGTACCCGACCGCACCGGCGCGCTGGGCGACATCGTGCTCGGCTTCGACGATTTCAAAGGATACCTGCTGCCGCCGCCCTACTTCGGCGCCCTTATCGGGCGTTATGGCAACCGAATCGCGCATGCCCAGTTCACGCTGGACGGAGTCGAATATCAGCTCGCGAAGAACGATGGCGACAACTCCCTGCACGGCGGAAAGCGCGGCTTCGATAAGGTGCTTTGGAAGGCGAAGCCGGGCAACGGGCAGTCTTTGGAACTGACTTACCTGAGCAAGGATGGCGAGGAAGGTTATCCCGGCAACCTATCTGTAACTGTTGTCTACACGCTGACCGATGCCAATGAACTGAAGATCGATTACACCGCGACGACGGACAAAGACACCGTGCTGAACTTGACAAACCATTCGTATTTCAATCTGGCGGGACAAGGCGAAGGCGACATCCTGGCGCACCAATTGACTCTCAACGCCGACCGCTACACTCCTGTGGACAAGGGGCTCATTCCCACGGGCGAACTGCGCGGCGTCGAAGGCACCCCGTTCGATTTCCGCCAGCCGCACGCTATCGGCGAGCGCATCGGATCGAGCGACGAACAAATCGTGCTGGGCGGCGGCTATGACCACAACTTCATCCTGAACCGGACCGGAGACGGGCTGTCACTGGCTGCGCGAGTGACTGAGGCGAAGTCCGGACGTGTGATGGAAGTGCTGACTACCGAGCCGGCCATTCAGTTTTACACCGGTAATTTCCTGGACGGGACGATTAAAGGCAAAGGCGGCAAGGTGTATGGAAGGCGCTCGGCTCTTTGCCTGGAGACGCAGCATTACCCGGATTCTCCCAATCATCCGGGCTTTCCGTCTACGGAGTTGAAACCTGGCGCGGTGTATCACACGACCACGGTCTACCGCTTCTCCACTGGGTCATAACCATACTTTCGCAGCCGTCGCCGATGATCTATGGCGCGCGTCTAAGATGCCGGATGCAGGGCATATCTGATAGCCTGAAATCTATTGACAATAAATGTTGCGATAGACTATGATATATTCATAAGGCAAATACTGATAGGCTATAACCTATGAATAAAGCCCGCCTTGCCGCCCAGTCTCGCTCGCACCTTGATGCGCGCTTCCGGGAGTTGGGGCCGGCCACACGCTACAATTCGCCCGTCCGGGGATGGATTAAGGCCGTCCGGGAGGCGCTTGGCATGACCACGGCGCAGTTGGCGAGGCGCTTAGGTGTAAAGCAACCTTCAGTCGTCGCCATCGAGCAATCCGAAGGCAAAGGAGCCATCGAACTGGCGACCTTGCGGCGTGTGGCCGAGGCGCTCGACTGCACACTTGTCTATGCTTTCGTGCCCAACAAGCCGCTAGAGGCCATGGTCCGCGACGGGGCGCGCCAGTTCGTGTGCAAGCGCCGGGAGCCAGTCGAGCACTCGATGTGGCTGGAGGACCAGCAGGTAAAGGGGAAGGACAGCGAAGCGCGCCTTGACGAGGTGGTGCGCGAGACGAACCCGCGGCTGTTCTGGGATTAGCCCGTGAGCGACCTTTTCCGGGAGCCGCACAATGCCACGCCGCTGACGCCTGAGGAAATGCGCGGCCTAATCCCCGCGCATGTGGCCTATCGGAGTGAACTGAACGAAGCCGAGCAAGAGAATATCGTGCGCGCTGCAAGATTGGGCGCTGGGCCGCAGCCGCGATCCGCTGAACGAGAAGTTCGTCAAGGGCCTGCACCGGCGCATGTTCGGCGACGTATGGCGTTGGGCCGGAGAGTTCAGGACGAGCGAACGCAATCTCGGGATTGCGTTTTACAAGATTCCCGTGGCCCTGCGCCAGTTGCTCGACGAGACCAAGGCGTGGATCGGCTACGAGAGCTATCCGGCCGATGAGATCGCAGTGCGCTTCCATCATCGGCTAGTACAGATTCATCCCTTCCCTAATGGCAACGGTCGTCTCTCCCGGCTGATGGCGGATCTTCTCGTCATCCGGCTCGGGGGCGAGCGATTTTCATGGGGAAGCGCCAGTATGCGCGGAGCTGGCGGCGTACGTCAGCGCTATATCGCGGCGTTGCGGGCCGCCGATAATCATGACATTGGTCTGTTGCTGGCGTTCGCGCGCACATAGATCCCTCCGATGCGCCGCCCCCCGGCCGCGGTGGGACGTCCAGGGCCCGCTCTTCGTTCAGTCTAACTTCTGCCCATAGTAAGCACTAACTCCGTGTTTACGCAGAAAGTGCTTATCCAGATGCGCGGGGTGCAACTCCTCCGGCGCCTCCGCCAGTGTGACACTGTAGTACGCCATCTCCGCGACGTACTCCAGAATCACGGCGTTGTGCGCGGCTTCCGCCGCAGAAGGTCCCCAGCAAAACGGGCCATGCCCCGCCACCAGCGCCGCCGGCACTTCCATGGGATTGTTGCCGCCGAAATGCCGCGCGATCACTTCTCCCGTGTTGGCCTCGTAGGCGGCCTCAATCTCTTGCGGGGACATCGCCCGAGTCACTGGCACGGGGCCGCGAAAGTAATCCGCGTGCGTGGTGCCCAGGCATGGAATGGGACGCCGCGCCTGCGCCCACGAAGTGGCATAGCGTGAGTGCGTATGGACCACGCCGCCGATCTCCGCAAAAGCGCGGTACAGCACTAGGTGAGTCGCCAAGTCGGAAGAAGGCCGTAGCGTACCTTCGACAATCCGCCCGCCCAGGTCCGTGATCACCAGGTCTTCCGGCCGCATCCCTTCGTACGGGACGCCGCTGGGCTTGATCGCGACCAGCCCCTCGGCCCGCGAAATTCCACTGGCATTGCCAAATGTGTACAGCACCAGCCCCTTGCGGACCAGTTCCAGGTTGGCTTCCAGCACTTGCTCGCGAAGTTCTTCCAGCATGTTGTTTCATTATGCCAAAGTGATTTCCAGCTTCGTCACCGATGCCGGCGCAAACCGCCGCGTGAACCGGGCGCCACTCGCCTGTGCCTGTTCCTCCTGCGGTTCCACGGCGTGCGGACTGTCGAAGCTATTGTGCGCATGGGCATCCGCCGCCGACAACGTGACTACGTTAGCCGCACCGATGGCCGCCCCGCGCAGGCCAATCTCGACTTCGCGCGTCTGACCGAGGCTGGGATTCGTCACCGTCATGGTCAACCGCTTCCCGCGCAGCGAAGCCGAGCACGAAAGTCCCGGCAGCCCCTTGTAAGTCGCGGGCGCGGATACCAACGTGCGCAGCGACTGCGCCCCCTTATGCGCCTGGTACATATCGAACACATGGTAGGTGGGCGTCACACAGAACTTATCCTCATGCGCAAAGAACAACGATTGCAGACAGTTCACCAGTTGCGCCACTGCCGCCATGCCGACCTTATCCGCGTGCCGATTGAATGTGTCCAGCGTGATTCCCGCCAGCACCGCATCGCGCATGGTACTCTGCTGCCCCAGCAGCGCTTCGGCGAATGGTTCGGTGCCCGGCGCGTACCACCCGCCCCACTCGTCCACCACCAGCTTGACATGATGCTGCCGGTCCATCTCGCCCATTACGCCCCAGTGGCCGGCGATGAACGAATCCATCAGGTTCGCCTCACGCAGGATTTCGTAATACTGCGTATCGTCGAACCGCAACGCATCGCCCTTGCCCGCCACCCAATCCGTGGTGCGCCCGCCGCTCGCGTTCCAGGCGTAATGATGCATGGACCAGCCCCACATCCTCGACAACTCGCCCTTCTGGCCAACTTTCGCGAAGAAGCGCCGCGTCCATTCCAGATCGCTCGCGTTCGGCCCGGAGCCCACGAACGAGAGCGGCACGTTGTATCCCGGCACCCACGACGTATATCGCAGGAACTCCGTGGCGTAGTCTTCCGGCGTGAACGAGCCGCCGCAGCCCCAGGCCTCGTTGCCGACGCCCCAGTAGCGTACGTTGAGCGGCTCGCGCTTCCCATCCGCCGCGCGTTGATCCGCCAACGTAGTGGTCCCCGCGGGTGAATTGCAGTATTCCACCCAGCGGTCGAAATCCTGTGCGCTCGAGCTACGCAAGTTGGCCGCGAAGTAAGGTTGCGCGCCGGTCGCTTCGCAAAACCGCGCGAACTCGACGGTGCCGAACTGATTCGGATCGAAGCTCTGGGGCCCCGTGCGATTCGCGGTCTTGGGCCACTCCTGCGCGCCCGCCCAGAAGTTGGTGCGCTTGGGGCGTTTGTCGCGCGGTCCGATTCCATCGCGCCAGTCGTAGCTGTCGGCAAAGCAGCCGCCCGGCCAGCGGATCACCGGTGGTGAGATGCGCCGCAACGCATCCACAAGCTGCTTCCGCAAACCGCCGATGTTCGGGACGGCGGAATCGTCGCCTACCCAGATGCCGTCGTAAACCACTCCGCCCAGATTCTCGACGAAGTGCCCGTAGATTTCCGGCGCAATCGTAGCAATTGGTTCGTCGATCAACACTTCGATCAATCCATCGTTCGCGTCGGACCGCAGCGCTGAAGCGCACGCCATCCCCGCCGCGGCCGTCTTCAGAAATTCACGCCTCCGCATGGCTATCCTCCCTGGCGCACCTGCGCAGCCAACTTGCGTAGCGCCGGCAACACGTCGCCGATCCCGACCGCCTCGGAGTCCGGCTGGCCGAAGGCGAAATACAGCTTGCGATACAGCGCGTAGAGTTGATCGTATGTGGCATGATCGCGCGCATCCGGCTCAATCGTACGGTAGCGCGGGCACAGCGCCTCCTGCGCCGCTTCGATGTTTTCGAAGGCACCCGCAGCCATGAACGCCATGATGGCCGAACCCAGGCTGGTCACATCGCCTTCCGGCGCCAGCACAGCCTTATTCAGCACGTTGGCATACACGCGATTCAGCGTTTCGTTCTTTTGCGGAATGCCGCCGCCGTTGATTACGCGCCGGATCTCGACGCCATGCTCGGCCATGCGATCGAGAATCACGCGTGTGTGAAAAGCGGTACCCTCGATGGCCGCGAACAACTCGTCCTGTGCGGTGTGTGTCAGGTTCCAGCCCAGCGTCACGCCCCCGAGTTCCGCATTTACCAGCACAGTGCGGTCGCCGTTATCCCAAGTGAGACGCAGAAGACCGGTCTGCCCGCCGCGATAATGTTCCAAGCGCTGCGAAAGCTCCGCGACAGTGGCCCCCGCGCGCCGCGCAATGGCATCGAAAATATCGCCGGTAGCCGACAATCCCGCCTCGATCCCGAAATACTGTGGATGGATCGATCCCTTCACTACGCCGCACAAGCCGGGGATCAAATCCACCTCCTTCGCAATCGCCATGATGCACGTGGATGTTCCCACAACATTGACCACATCGCCCTCGCGTACGCCTGCGCCAATGGCGTCCCAGTGCGCATCGAACGCGCCCACCGGTATCGGAACGCCGGCGCGCAGTCCCAGTTTCCCGGCCCACTCCTCCGAGAGTTGCCCCGCGATTTGATCGGAAGTAGCGTAGCGCCCATCCAGCTTGGCGCGCACACCCGCCAGCAGCGGGTCCACTTTCACCAGGAATTCCTCTGGCGGCAGCCCGCCCAGTTCACGGTTCCACATCCATTTGTGGCCCATCGCGCAGACGCTTCGCGGCGCCTGCCGCGCATCCGTGATGCCGCATAACACCGCCGCTACCATGTCGCAATGTTCCAGCGCGGTCGCCATCCCCGCGCGCTTGTCCGGATTGGCGCGCAGCCAGTGCAGCAGCTTCGAGAATCCCCACTCGGAAGAGTACACGCCCCCGCACCATTCCAGCGCTTCCAGTTTCTCGCGGCGGCCGGCCGCGGTGATTTCGGCGGCTTCACCCTTGGCGCGATGGTCGCACCAGAGATAGTAATCGTCCAGCGGTCGAAGGCCTTCGCCCACGGGAATGACGCTCGATCCGGTGGTGTCCAGCGCCAGCGCCGCGAGTTGGCCGCCACCCACGCCCGCCGCCTCCAGCGCTTGCCGCATCGCCGAAACCAGCGCATCCATGTGGTCCTGGTGCGATTGCGTGGCGTGGTCCGGATCGGCTTTCTTACGCGTCAGCGGATACTCGCCCGTGGCCGATCCCAGCCGTCCTTTCACGCTATCGAAAATCGAAACCCGGACGCTCAGCGTCCCGAAGTCAACCCCGGCGACAATCACAGTGTGCACTCCCTGATACTCGCGCTACGCGGCGTCACGAATTTCGATTACGACCCTCTTGTGCAGGGCAGCGAAGGCCGCTTCGATCTGATCCAAGCGCGATGCGTGGCGCAGGTCGAGCAAGCGGTCTATCTGCCGCATGTGACAACCGAGACGGCGCGCTAAGTCCGCCTTCCGGACCCGCGATGCCCTCATCTCCATGTACAATCCTAACTTAGCCTCGGTCAGAATGGGCAGGACAAAAGACGAAGCCCGTCTCCTTACTCTCGACGGCCGCGGCACATCCTTGCGGCTTTCGATATAGTCGGCCAAAACGTCGTGCAGAAGATCCGCGGCGCGCGCCAGTGCTTCATGCTCGTCGTCTCCGAATGTGTGCGCCTCGGGAAAATCGGGAAACGATACCAGGACCGTACCGTTGGTGTCGGGTTCCAGCAAAACCGGATATCGCAACATGTCATTCTCCTTTCAGGTCAAGATCCTTCTTGATCCTCTCCACCAGCCCTTTTCCAAGTTCCCGATTGGACCCGTGCATGGGAATGTAGGAAACGTGCCCAGGGCGATTACCTTAAAATGTCCGCTCTTCATACTGAGGAACTGGCATCCCTGGCGGGCGAGCCATTTCTTCAACTGCGAACTGGTCACGTCTTAAGAATAGGACACATCTGTCGCATCGTCAAGGCCGTCGGCGAGGGACTTTCCATTTCGCACGCATTCGAAGAATGGTCCATTTTACCCGTGTTCATAGATGGCTAGCGGCGGCAACGTGCCGCCTTGATTTTGCCTCGCTGGAAAATCTCTTCCAGGATCCCCGCGCTTCGGACGTTACGAGAGAATGCCTGCGACCCTATTGCTTCCGGGTGCGCCGTCGGCGAGGCTGTATTACAATACACGGAAAGGGGATTCATGCCGCACTGGCAGCCAGCCGCCTACAAGGAATATCAGTGGATCGTGGCCGATCCTCAGCTCCTTGGCGGGAAACTCGCAGTTCGCGGTACCCGGCTGGCCGTCTCTCTGATCCTCGAGTGCCTGGCTAGCGGCATGTCTCTCGATGATATCGATCAGTCTTTCGATTGCGATTTTCCGCGTCAGGCCTTGCCTGAGGTTCTGAAGGTCGCCTCCGAGTTCACTGACTCCTTCCATGTGGCTGCTTGATGCCAATATGGATGTGCACTTGGTCTCCGTCCCGACCGGTTTCAAGATTGCCTGCGACAGCGCTGGGAAACGCGGGTGGAAGGCTCTTTCGAATGGCGACCTCGTAAGCCTGGCCGCGGCCGCAGGCTTCTGGTGTCTGGCCGGGCCCAATATCGCGAACAGTTCCTCGCGCTATGGAGGGAACACCCAATTGAGCCAATAGCCGACCGGTTGATTCAGTGGCCATGAGGTAGCACCTTGGCTCCCGCCACCGCCCCGTTTCCCGAAAGTGGCGACTCGAACCGGTCATGGGCCGATGAAAGGAGCGGGTCCACCCTGGAACCGTGGGCTTAAGCGCCCCACAGCGGACAGTTGCGGCCGAGGGAAGTCCGCAGCGTGCTATTTTGATTTGCATGCCGCTGGAAAATCCTTTCCAGGATCCCCTGCGCTTCGAGCGCCGCGTACCCGAGTGCGCCATGGTCATCTTCGGAGCCAACGGCGATCTCACCAAACGCAAGCTGTTGCCGGCCCTCTACAGGCTCGCCTACGAGCGCCGCCTGGATGCCGGATTCGCCGTGCTGGGCATCTCGCGCACGCCCATGACCGACGATCAGTTCCGCGAGAAGATGCTGGCGTCCGTCAAGGAATTCCTCGAGGATTCGCCATTCGACGCGGACGTTTGGACCGCTTTCGCGCAAGGCGTATTCTACATGGCGGGCAACTTCGACGACGCCGCTCTTTTTCCCGCGCTGGACGCCCGCCTGAAAGCCATCGACGCCGCCCGCCACACCGGCGGCAACGTGCTGTTCTACCTTTCCGCGCAGCCCAGCCAGTACATCCCCATCGCACAAGGCATCGCCGCCGCGAATGTCGGTAAAGGCTCCGGCTGGCGCCGCATCGTCATCGAAAAGCCGTTCGGCCACGACCTGGCCAGCGCCCAGACGCTCAGCGCCGAGCTGCATAGCGCCTTCGAGGAATCCGAGGTCTACCGTATCGATCATTACCTGGGCAAGGAAACCGTCCAGAACATCCTGGCGCTGCGTTTCGGCAACGGCATCTTCGAGCCGCTGTGGAATCGCCGCTATGTGAATCACGTGCAAATCACGGCGGCTGAATCGATCGGCGTGGAAGGCCGCGGCGCGTACTACCAGGAAGCCGGGGCGCTGCGGGACATGATTCAGAATCACCTCTCGCAGGTGATGGCTACCATTGCCATGGAGCCCAGCGCGACCTTTCGCCCCGACTCCGTGCGCGACGAACGCTCCAAGCTGCTGCGTTCCATACGCGTAATGAAGCCGGATGAGGTGCTGCAAAACACGGTCTCGGGTCAATATGGCCCGGCGCACATTGGCGGCGAGGATTTTCCGGGATTCCGCCAGGAGACCGGCGTGAAGCCCGACGCCCAAACCGACACCTACGCTGCGGTTACGTTCTTCGTAGACAACTGGCGCTGGGCGGGCGTGCCGTTCTACCTTCGCTCCGGCAAGCATCTGCCGAAGCGTGTCACCGAAATCGCCATTCAATTCAACGCCGCGCCGCTGGCCATATTCAACAGCGACGAAACTACCACCGCACCAAACCTGCTGATCCTGCGCATCCAGCCGGAAGAGGGTATTTCGCTGAAGTTCCTTTCCAAACGGCCGGGTTCCGGCATGAAACTGCGGCCCGTTTCCATGGACTTCAATTACGGCTCCAGTTTCGGCGAACGCTCTCCGTCGGCGTACGAGACGCTGCTGCTCGACGCCATCATCGGCGACGCCACGCTCTATACCCGCCAGGACATGGTGGAGGCCAGTTGGGCCGTAGTCGATGCCATTCAGCATGTCTGGGACAACACCAAGTTCGACTTCCCCAACTACGCTGCCGGCACCTGGGGACCCAAGGCCGCCGACGACATGCTGGCCCGCCGCGGACACGTCTGGAGGCAACCATAGTGGGCGCCGCCGGCGGCACTATCGCTCCCGACCGCATCCTGCATGACATGGCAGACCTGTGGGTCTCGCTCGGCAAGCAGGGTGAAGGCGATGCCGGCGTGCTGCGCGCCTGCTCCATGACCCTGGTGGTAGCGGCGGAAGAATCCGACGACCCGCAGGCCATCGGCGAGACGCTAGCCGCCCTGATGCCGGAACATCCCAGCCGCGCCATTGTGATTCGGTTCCGCGCCGAAGACCGGCGTTCACTCGCGGCGCGTGTCTTCGCGCAGTGCTGGATGCCATTCGGACACCGGCAGCAGATTTGCTGCGAGCAAATCGAGATCACCGCTTCCGATGCCAGCCTGCCGGATCTGACCGCCGTGGTGCTGCCGCTGACCGTGCCCGATCTCCCGGTCATCCTATGGTGCCGGAGCCCACGCATCTTTCATTTGCCGGCATTCCCGCAACTTGCCGTGATCGCGCAAAAGGTCGTGCTCGACAGCGCGGCTTTCGGCGACTCGGCCGCAGTCCTCGGGGAGATGAGCGGGGCAGCCGCCGCTGGACGGCTGCTGGCCGACCTCTCCTGGACCCGCCTCACCCGCTGGCGGGAGCTCATCGCCCAAATTTTCGAAAACCGAGGCCAATTAGCGAACCTGCCGCTAGTTACCGATATTATGATTGCGCATCGCGCCGCCACGCCAACCACGGCGTATTATCTGGCTGCGTGGTTAATCGACGGGATTGCGACAACTGGCGCCCGGCCCCGTGTGCAGTTCCGTTCCGATGGCGGCGAGCCAGCCTGGCGGCTCAGCCGCGTGGAGATGCGTGCACCGGGCAGCGCGGATGCGATAGCCTCCATCGCCCTTGCGGAAAGGCATGCCGCCGAGGTGCGGGTCGGCGGACTATTAAACAAGGCGCTGCTGCCGGCCCTCACGGACTACGCCCTAATGCGTGAGGAGCTTGCCATTCCGGGCCGCGATCCCGTGTTCGAACGCGCGCTGGCAGCAGCTTCCAAACTTGCGTTATCGTGATCCTTACACATGAGCGTGCAATGGTTCACCCAACCGGATCCGCGCGCGGCTGCCGCCGCTTGCGCGGAACATATCGGCGCCCTGCTGGAAGAGGCGTTGGCCTCGCAGGAGCACGCCACGCTGGCGGTTTCCGGGGGATCTACGCCGAAGTTGCTTTTCCAGAGCTTCATTGCGTCCGGCTTCCCGTGGCAGCGCGTGCATCTGTTTTTTGTTGACGAGCGCTGCGTGCCGCCCGACAATGCCGAAAGCAATTACCGCCTGGCTAACGAGAACCTGATCGCGCCCGCGCATATCCCCCCGGACCAGGTGCACCGTATTCATGGGGAGATCCAACCGGAAGCGGCCGCGCAACAGTACGTTGACGATATTCGCAACTTCTTCGGCCTCGAGGAGGGTGAACTGCCGCATTTCGATGTGGTCCAGTGCGGCATGGGACCGGATGCGCATACCGCCAGCCTCTTTCCCGGTGAAGCGTCGATCGAGGACCGCGAGAGCATCGCCGGGGCCGTATACGTGCAGAAGATGCCGGATAAGTGGCGCGTAACGTTGTTACCCGGCACGCTGCTGGCAGCCAAGAATACCGTGTTCCTGGTGACGGGCGCCGACAAAGCGCCTGGAGTAGGCAACGTGTTCCATCAGGAATTCGATCCCAAGCATTACCCCGCGCAATTGATTTCGCGGCAAGGCAAGCGGGTCACTTGGTTTTTGGACCAGGCCGCCGCCGCAGAGCTCGTGAAATAATCACGCATACTCGCTATTTCGGGTCCATGGCGGCCACGAAATTGGTGCTATAGTGTGATTACATCACGAGAAAGCCATGATCGTTTCGTTTTCCGTCTCCAATTTCAGGTCATTCTCCGAGGAGGAGACCATTTCGCTCGTCGCCAGCAATCGCTTGTCGGGCATTCACGACGATCACGCCGTTCCCATCCCCGACTCCAAGAAGAAAGTGCTCATGACCGCAGTTCTCTATGGAGCCAACGGCGCAGGCAAGTCGAACCTCCTCAAAGCCCTCCGACACGTCAAGTCTGTCGCCCTAAGCGGCCGAACGGTACACCAGCCATTTCGGTTCGCTGCACCAGCGAATGCGCCCTCAACCTTCGACTTGCAGTTCATTGCGGCGGACAGGCTCTACCGATTTGGCTTCAAGGTTGATGAGGAGCGGATCACCGAAGAGTGGCTGTTTCAAGTCGTCGGCAACCAGCAGAAACCGCTCTACGAGCGCACCACAGACGAGAACGGGAGAGTGACCGTAGACGCCCAAGGGCTAAAGGATGCCGGTGAGAAAGTGATGGCTCTGGCGACGGTGGGCGGGCCTCAAGACCAATCGTTCCTGGCTACTGCGAACGCAACGTTGGGCGCGGAAGATCTCGGCGGCGAATTGGGTGACGTTCTAACTTGGTTCAAAGAGAGCCTGCGCCTTATTAGCCCGGATGAGTCTATTGGGTTACTTGGGCACCTTCTTGATCAGGACCCGGATTTCCTATCATTTGCAGGGGCCTTCCTCAAATCGGCCTCAACCGGAGTCGACCATTTGGAAGTCCTCAAGAAAGAGATCGCCAAAGATGAGCTGGGTAACTTGGCGCCCGATTGGGTTTTTCGGGGTCTAACCAAGGGCCGGGACGGTAGCGTGCGGGTAGGCCTTGGAGGCAACGAACTGTTGGTTGAGCGAAAAGGCGAGAATCGAGTGTATAGGATCAGCGTTCAGGCCGCTCATGAACACGAGCCCGGAACGGTCGTTCCGCTAGAACTTTCGGAAGAGTCTGATGGCACCCGGAGGCTCTTGAACCTGATTCCCGCATTGCACCACCTGCGAACGACAAACGCGGTCTACTTCATTGATGAAATAGACCGCAGCCTACATCCAACACTCGTAAGGGAATTCCTGGAGTTCTTCCTGAAATCGCGTGATGGGGGTACTTGCCAACTTATCGTAACCACTCACGAGTCGAGCCTGCTGGATCAGGATCTACTGCGCCGCGATGAGATTTGGTTCGCCGAAAAGGACCAGACCGGCGCTACGAGGCTGTACTCTCTCCTCGATTTCAAGGTTCGCAATGACCTCGAGATCCGTAAGCACTACCTGCAGGGCCGTTTCGGAGCGGTGCCATTCTTGGGCGGCTTGGAGAACCTGTCGGCAAAGACGGACCGGCCGGAATGACTCTCGTCCCGCGCCAGCCGCGGCCGCTTACCCGGGACAAGGCGAGCCTGCGGGACGATCGCCTGTTTATCGTGGCCTGCGACGACACGTTCGCGCCAAAACAGTATTTCGATTTCTTCCAACTCACGCGAGTGAAAATACATGTTGTTCCAACGCCGGACGGTACCTCCGCGCTTCGCACGTGCTGGACCGGTTGTTGCGATTCGATCATGACCCGGACGATGAACTCTGGATGCTGTTGGACACCGATCACTGCGCGCAAGGTACCCACCTCGCAAGCTTTGTCGGAACCTTGGCTGAAGCCAGACGACAGGGAGTCAACATCGCCCTCAGCAAGCCATCGTTCGAACTCTGGCTGCTGTTGCACCACGTGAAGGAAACCGCCCTGGGTGCGCTGCCGGCCGCGAACCACGTCTAGGAAGCGTTGCGCGCCAAGCTCGGACAATACAACAAGACGAAACTCAAGCGAGAGCACTATCCGCTAACATCGGTGCGCGATGCCTGCATCCGAGCTGAGCGGTTGGACGCCACAGTCGCGGGGCGATATTCCGAGCGACAACACAACCCGGGTGTATCTGCTGTTGAAGGCTATCGCCGCCAAGGCCCTTCCTCAGCAACTGCCCGTTGAACTCCGCGGCTTGCGGTGATGGCATCTTCGGATCTGCGGTTGGGTACTGCGCAATCTGTCAGGCTGCGTCCGCGCGCGGCTCCACGCCGAAGTTGCCATTCCACCGGGAACCAGGCTGGCGATGCGTGTTGCGGCGCCGACTAAGCGCCCGCTGTGGCTGACGTCTTCCATCGGGAATTCGATCCCAGATATTACCCCGCGCAATTGATTTCGCAGCAAGGCGAGCGGGTCGCGTGGTTTTTGGACCAGGCCGCCGCCGCGGCACTCGTGAAATAGTCACACATATCCCTGTTTTCCTGGCCGGCAAATTGCCATGGGCATCGCGTCGCGCGGCGTTCGGCTACAATAACACCATGACATCTTATCCTTATCTTTATCTTTATCGATGTTTCGTCATTATCGTCCTTTTCGCAACTCTCTCTCTGGGTCTGGACGCCCAGAAACCTACCACATGCGCTGTCACCGCCGCGTCGCCCACGGTGCATTCCGAAGGCCTCGCGGAGCAGGTGGGGGATATCGTCCTGCAGTGTACCGGCACGCCGGGAGTGGTCGTCAGCGCGAACCTGAGCGTATCCCTGCCGGTTTCCATCACCAACCAAATCAACTCGGGCGGGTACGCCACGGGCGCGTCGCTGAGCATCGACACCGGCACGGGAAACGTGCCATCCGGAGTATCCGGGCGGGTCGCCAACCAGAGCATCTCGTTCGATGGTTTCCAGTTTACGTTTCCGGCCAGCGGCCCGGTTTCGCTGGTGATTGACGACGTGCGCGCGAACGTGAATCAACTGGGCTTGCAGCAGCAAGCTCCCATCGCGGCGTCTCTGGCCGGCACGCTGGCCTTGCAGAGCAGTGCGGTAGTGGTGGCCGTCGCACAGCAGGGCTTGCTGGCAACCACGATGGATTCCGGCGTCACCTGCGTCGGTTCGCCCACACCCGCGAGTATCAATCTGAGCAACCTCTTCGCCGCCAAGACAACCGAGCAAACCACGCGCGTCACGGAAGGCTTCGCGGCGTCCTTCCAGCCGAAAAACTCCACTAGCGATACCGGTACTCGCTTCCTGCTCTCGTACTCCAACGTCCCTAAGGGCGTGACGATCTATATTCCCGATGCGGTGGCCGGGTCCAGCGCCACTGTGCCCACCGCGGGCGGCGATCTGGGTACGGCCGCCACAGTCGGGCAGTACACTCAGGGCAGCCAAAGCCTGCTGCTGGTGCGGGTCCTGAATACGGATGCGACCGGCTTGGGGGGCACATTCGCCGCGCTTCCCGCTGCCAACGGCTCCGGCGTGCTGGTGCTGAACGGAGCGAACCCCGTGCCGCTTACCGGCGGGGCGGG
>DATNMW010000316.1:0-4268 GCA_035602155.1 Bryobacteraceae bacterium
GTGGCCGACGCAACCCAACGGAAGAGCATCAACGTCCGACCGGCCGCGGAACCGCCGACGATCCCGACGTACCGCAGGGACGCACGCCCGCGGACATCCCCGAAGAGCCGCACGCCGAACCTTGGGAAGCACTGCCCCTGACCGACGAGCAGCTTCGCAATCCGATCAACGTGCTTCCGCCGACTGTACGGCCGCGCGTGGTGCTGCGCTATGCCGACGCAAAGGAACTGCTGGTTTCCGGTCTGCTCGACAACGGCGGCGAACTGGCGCAACACGCCGCGATCATCGACGCGCCCTACGGCCAGGGCCATGTCGTGCTGTTTTCCAATAACCCTTTCTGGCGCGCCGAAACCAAGGGAAGCTATTTCCTGGTCTTCAACGCAATCATGAATTTCGACAACCTGGGCGCCGGCCGCAAGCTGGCGGACAAGTAACTTGTCCTGTCAGGTTGGCCGCCCACAAGCTATTTCCGTGGCTGTACGACGGTCCAATAAGATCGCCAATTCCCAAGGCGCAAGAACTCCGACACCACACCTAGAAAGGATTCGCCCGGCGCCGGGTCCGGTATGATGAACAGTTGGTAAATGTCGTCATACTGGCCCCATTTCAAAGGATTATGGGAAAACGGCACGAAACAAATCTGAGTAGCCGGCGGACCTACTCTCTCAAGGTTGGCCCATATCCGATAGCGGCGCCCTTCCACCTCCATAGTGTCCAGTTGCATACCGACCGCATAGTAACCTTTCAAGGAAGTATTCAAAACGTATGTTTGCCGGATGATCCGAGTCACGTGTCCCGTCGCCGTAGCTCCCCTGGGCAAAATCACCTTGCCGTCCTTCTTGATTTCCCGCGAGACGGTAAACGAAAGCTTGCTTCCCTCCGTTGTGGTGCGCTCGTCGATTGCGTTTTCGAGCATCATTTCCAACGGAGTCTTAGCCGGCAACAATTCCACGATAGATGGCAGGGAATGAAAAAGCGGCGCCGATGCGGCCCGTTCAGGCGATCCCGTCTCCAAAGACTCCGTGGAAACCGTCTCGGGAGCTTTCAGCCGGTTGTCGACGAATTGCTCGCCGCGCTTGGCGAAGTGTTGGCGGCAATCGCTAAAACGCTCTGTGACGCGCAGTTCCCGCCCCGACAGCTCCAGCAGAGTCAGATCCGAAGTCACCGGCAGAAGCTCGGAAACCCCCAGAATGTGAGTGCGGCCGTACTCAATAGTCTGGGTCACTGCCTGAATGCCCAGGTCCGCAGGCAGGTCGCCGGCTTGCAGCATCAGCCGCGCTACTTCCAGACTGTGCGGGTCGGTCCAGATGGAGCCCGAGTAGCCTGCCTCCACAGGACTTCCGGCATTGCTCAGAGTATAATGGCTCACCTCGCGGGGCATGGCGAAATCCAAACGCGATAGCGTCCGTCCGTCCACCGATTCTTCCGGCCCGTCGTAGAAGGTCGCCTCGGCCGTTAAGAAGACAGCCCGCGCGTACATGGCGAAGCTGCCGGTACCGGCCCTGCTATACAGCGCCAGCACTCTCCTGAGAAGGGCTTGATCGCCGTCGGAAGCAGGCAACCCGTATAGCTCTTTCCCATTGATGATGCCGGCATTGACATGCAGCGCCGGAAGTCCCGTCAGCGGCTCCTTGCCCATCCGCTCCGTGCGCTCGATCGACACGGAACAGATGAAGTCCGGCGTGCTGTTTAACGCGTCCGCCATTTTCTGCCGGATCTTGCGCACGGGCATTTGCGCAAGTGCGCCGCTCACGCACGCGAGGTACGCCGCGATCAAACAACATCGGCAGGCACTCGGCCGTGTCGCCATAATAGAAAACAGTATCTCACACGACCGCTATTGCTTCTTGGGAGCGGCTTTCTTCGCGGCCGGCGCCGCCGGCGGGGGCCCCTCGCGCTTAATCATGATACTGACGATCTTCACCGTTGTCAGGGGCTTGTCGTCCGAATTCCGCGGCACGCGTGCGATCTTTCCCACCAGTTCCTGTCCTTCAACCACCTGGCCGAAAATCGTGTACCCCCCGTTCAGCCGCGGCTGGGGCGCCTCGGTGATGAAGAACTGGCATCCGCCCGAATGCGGTCGCCCGGTGTTTGCCATGGCCAGCCGTCCCGCCACATCGAACTGCAGACCGTTCGTGAACTCGTCGGCAATCGTAAAGCCCGGATCGCCCATGCCTGTCCCCAGCGGATCTCCGCCCTGGATCATGAATCCCGGGATCACCCGGTGAAAGGTCGAGCCGTTATACAGGGGGCGCTTGACCATTTGGCCGGTCTTGGGATCTTTCGACTCCTTCGTACCCCTCGCCAGGCCCTCGAAATTCTTTACCGTGATGGGCGCTTCCTTTTCGAAAAGCTTCACTGTGATGTCGCCCATGGATGTCTTAATCGTGGCGTACAGGCCCGGCTCGCGGGCGGGCGCGGCGGCAGGTGCGGCGACGGGAGGCGCTTGGGCGAATACCCCGGCTGCCATAGCGAACAAACCGATTGTTGTTTTCATATGACTGGACATAAGCCCCTTATTCTATCCCGTTTCGGGACGTGATAAGCTATCCATCGCGCCGTTGAGAAGATGGAGGTGGCAATGAAAAGACTCTGGCTGTTGCCGTGCTTGGCCGCGGCCCTGATGGCGGCGGATGTATCCGGCAAATGGACCGGAAACATCATAGTGGAAGATCCCGGCGGCGGCTCCGCCATCGACACGCAAATACGCGCTGAAATTCAGCAGAAAGCCGACGCCATCACCGGCGCCATCGGGCGGCAGGAGGATAAGGAAGGCGAGTCCCTGCGGAACGCCAAGCTAGATGGTAATCGCCTGACCTTCGAAGTCTCGTCGACCGAAGCCAACAGCGTGGTGAAGTTCGCGCTGACGCTGGATGGCGACCGCCTGAACGGCGAAATGACCGGAGAGGTGGATGGCCTCCCCATCACCGGCAAGGTCCACCTGACCCGCGCCCCAGCGCACTAATTTCCTTCCTCCACCATTGTCACAGCCGCCTTCCGGCTCTCATCCACAATCAACCGAAACACATCCGGTCGCGCGTAGTGCCCAGTCACATCCAAATCGTACTTACCGCGGGCCAGATCGCCAAGGTCCAGTTCCGCGGTCAAAACACCCTCGCCCCCGCGATGCGGACCAGCAAGCACCTGCCCCAACGGGTTGACGATCACGCTGCCACCGGCGATCAGCACGGCATCCGCCTCCACCGGGTGCGGCAGGTCATACGCGGGCGGACAATCGGCGCGCCGCAAATATTGGCACGCGGAGAGCACGAAGCATCGCCCTTCAAGCGCGATGTGCCGCATCGTGGGAAGCCACGTTTCCCGGTCGTCCACAGTAGGTGCGCAATATAGTTCGATGCCCTTCCCGTACATCGCCATGCGCAGCAGCGGCATATAGTTTTCCCAGCAGATCACCGCGCCCACGCGTCCGGCGGCCGTTTCGAACACCGGCAGCGTAGAGCCATCGCCGAAACCCCACACCAGTCTCTCGGAGGCCGTAGGCATCAGCTTGCGATGCTTGCCGCGCAGGCTCCCATCCGGCGCGAAGAACAGCACCGTGCAGTAAAGCGTTCCGCCATCGCGCTCCACCACGCCGATGACCAGGTCGGCCGCATGCTCGCGCGCCAGACCGCCCAGCACATCGCAGCACGGGCCGGGAACTTCAATGGCGCTTTCGTAGTAGACGCGAAACTGTTCGCGGCCCTCGGGAGTGCGCGAACCCACGCGCGCCCCGAAGTCCAGCCCTTTCGGATAGCCGCCCACAAACGCCTCCGGAAAGACGATCAGCTTGGCCCCGCGCCCTGCGGCGTCCAGCATCGAGTCGGCGGCTTTGCGGAGCGTTCTCTCCGGGTCGAACAGGATCGATCCGGCCTGCACCACCGCGACGGTCACACGATTCTCAGCCAACGATTTTGCCCCCGATCATCCAGTCTGGCACGGGACGCTAATGGAAATCCAATTCCCATTTAGCGACTGTTCTTGCGTCACCTATAAGGATTACGGTACTGGTTTCCATTGACTTCCGGCAGAGTCTGCCGTATCCTTGAGCAGGTTACTGGGCGGTGCGAGCCGCGGGGGCCGTTGCGACGCGCTTTGCCCGCGTGGGACCGCAGTAATCGGGCACCTGGAGGATCGATATGAGAGTTCCGTGGGCATCCATCGCCTTGGGGGCGCTTGCCTGCGCCGCGAATAGCGCGGCGATGGGCCAAAGCGGCGAGGCGACCGGCACATTGCGCATTGTGCAGGCGTTCGCTGGCTTCAATCAACCG
>DATNMW010000317.1:0-35023 GCA_035602155.1 Bryobacteraceae bacterium
GCTGGCCGCCGACCCGCGGGAGTTCGCCCGCATATTCGTGCATGAAGTCTTTCATTTCGTGTGGCTGCGGCTGGGCAACCCGCGCCGCTGGTCTTACGAGGCGCTGCTGCGCGAGGAGATGCGCGGGAGGGCCCGCGGCGAGTTGGGCTGGTCCGCGGAGTGGCGCAAGAGGGCCCTCTCGACGCAGGATGCCGGCCGCCGCACCCGCCGCTGGCGCGAGTACGTCTGCGAGAGCTTTTGCGACACAGCAGCCTGGATGTTCGCGGGCGTTTCCGCACACCGTGAATATACCCTGGCCAGCCGCTTTCGCGAGCGCCGCCGCCGGTGGTTTCGGAAGTCCGCGATGGCCGACCGAATCTCGATATAATAGCCATATAGTGGAAGCTGGAGGAGGTTTTATGTCGGCTCTGCGCTTGGGCGCCGTATTGCTCACCGGATTCGTGCTGGGCTGCGTAATCTATGGCTGCTCACCGGCCAGGGTCAAGGCGGCATCGCTCAAGCCGGATGGCGAAAGGCACACCGCGCCGGATTTCGCCCTGAAAGACGCCGACGGCAAAACCGTGCGCCTTTCCGATTACAAAGGCAAAGTGGTTTTGCTGGATTTCTGGGCCACCTATTGCGGCCCCTGCAAAATCGAGATCCCGTGGTTCATGGACTTCGAGCGCAAGCACAAAGACCAGGGCTTTTCGGTGCTGGGCATCGATATGGACGATGAAGGGTGGGACGCGGTCAAGCCGTTCGTCAGCGACGTGGGTATCAACTACCGCATCGTGGTGGGCAACGACTCCACCGCTGATAAGTTTGGCGGCATCGAAGCGCTCCCAACCACCTTCCTGATCGACCGGGATGGCAAGATCGCCGCCGTCCACGTGGGCTTGACGAGCAAGAGTGAATTTGAAAATGCCATCGACCAACTATTGCAAACGCCCCCGCACAACGGGGGAATTATCGAGGGTAGGGCGCGTCCCGCTGGCGGTTCTAGGCGTGTGTCTCTGCCTGCCGAGCTTGTGGGCGCAAGGTAACCAGTATCTGATAGCCCAAGCGCCCGGGAAGCTGGTGGCCAAGCGCGGCGCTTCGGCCGAAGCTAAGATCGCGGTGTCCGTCGAGCCCGGATTTCACGTCAATAGCAACACGCCGAGCGACGCCTATCTGATCCCGTTGAAGTTGACGTGGGCTTCCGGCGGTGCGCTGGAACCGGGCGAGATCGTGTTCCCCAAACCGCAGATGGAGAAATACGAATTCTCGGATAAGCCGCTCTCCGTTTTCACCGGCGATTTCGACCTCACCGCCAAGTTCAAAGTGCCGGCCGGCGCATCCCAAGGGCCGGGCATCATGCTCGGCAAGCTGCGCTACCAGGCCTGCAATAACAACTCCTGCTTCCCGCCAAAGACAGTGGAAGTGCGGCTCTCGTATCAAGTGCAATAGCCTTCGATATGCCCCAGTGCCCCTCCTGCACGCTTGGCATGCCGGAGGGCAGCCGCTACTGCGCCGCCTGCGGGAGTTCGCTCGAATCCCGATCGAGCGCGGACACGGTCACATCGGGTCCGCATTCCCTCCGCCCGCCTTCTACCTCCGATTCATACCGCGATGGGCGCTTCGCCGCCGGAGCGGTGGTGGCGGGGCGCTATCGCATCGTCAGCCTGGCCGGACGTGGCGGCATGGGCGAGGTCTATCGCGCCTACGATGACAAGCTGGAGCAACCGGTCGCGCTGAAGTTTCTGCCCGCCGCCATTTCGCAGGATGGAGCGGCGCTGGCGCGCTTCCATAACGAAGTGCGCACCGCGCGGCAGGTCTCGCACCCCAACGTGTGCCGCGTATACGACATCGGCGAATGGGACGGGATGCCGTTCCTTTCCATGGAGTATGTGGATGGTGAAGACCTCGCGTCGCTGCTGCGCCGCATTGGCCGCTTGCCGTCCGACAAAGCGGTGGAGATCGCCCGGCGGTTGTGCGCCGCGCTGGCCGCCGCCCACGAAAGAGGCGTCCTGCATCGCGACTTCAAGCCCGGCAATATCATGATCGACGGCCGCGGCCAGGTGCTGATCACCGATTTCGGCCTGGCGGCGCTGGCCGTGCAGGTGACCGGCGCGGAAGCGCGGTACGGCACGCCGGCTTACATGGCGCCCGAGCAACTGGCAGGCAACCAGGCTAGTGTGCGCAGCGACATTTACGCATTGGGGCTGGTGCTCTACGAAATGTTCACCGGCCGGCGCGCGTTCGAAGCGCAATCGCGCGAGGAACTGCTGCGCCTGGAAGAGACCGGCGCACCGGCCGGCCCCTCGACGCTGGTGCGCGATCTGGACCCGGCTGTGGAGCGCGTCATCCTGCGATGCCTGGAACCGGATCCGGCGCGGCGTCCCTCTTCGGCGCTGTCGGTGGCGGCAGCGCTGCCCGGAGGCGATCCGCTGGCCGCGGCGCTGGCCGCCGGCGAAACGCCTTCACCTGAAATGGTGGCCGCCTCCGGCGAAACTGCCACGGTCAGCGTGCGGCTGGCGGTCGCGTTGCTGCTGCTGGCGGTGGCGGGTGTGGCGGCGGCCACGGCGCTGCACAGTAAGGCGGATCTGTTTGGCAGCCTGCCCACCGGCAAATCCCCCGAACTGCTAAAGGAGCGGGCCCTGGATCTCGTGCGCGGGTTTGGATATACGGGGCCGCCGGTAGACAGTCATTTTGGTTTTGACGGCGGCGCCTCCTACCTGGACTATACGGAACGGCACGATCCGTCGCCGGATCGCTGGGCGCGCTTGGCTATGCAGCAGCCACCGGTCGTGCGGTTCTGGTATCGCCAAAGCCCTCGATACATGCAGCCCGGGGTCTCGTTTGGCGCTGCCAGCATTGGGCTCTCCCCGGCGCGCACGGTGTCGGCCTCGAATCCCGCTTTGGCCGATCCGGGCATGATCCTGCTGGAGACCGACCTGCAAGGCCGGCTGTACCTGCTGGAGACTGTGCCGCCGGAAGTCGAGGATAACGCCGAAGACAGCCAGGAAGCCGCCCATCCACCCGATTGGAGTTCGCTCTTCAGCGCGGCTGGTCTGGACCCGGCGCGCTTCTCGCCAACCCCGCCACGGTGGACGCCGCCATCGCCATACGACGCGCGCGCAGCCTGGCTGGGCGCCTATCCAGGTCAGCCGGCCAACTCCCTGCGCATCGAGGCGGCGGCGTGGCGGGGCAGGCCGTCGTATTTCCGTATCGTCGGGGCGTGGACCAATCCGGCCACCGGTCTGGAGCCGCGGCCCGGGGACCTGATCTGGGCAGGGGTGTTCGTGGTGACGGTGTCCGGTGGCGCGATGCTTGCGCGGCGCAATTCGCGCCTGGGCCGCGGCGACCGGCGGGGCGCCTTCCGGCTGGCGTCTCTGGTCTTTGGAAACTGGATGTTGCTGTGGCTGATAGGATCGAATCATCTGCCCAATATTGGGGAGTTGCAAAGCCTGCTCACGGGCATCGGCGCGTCCCTGCTGTGGGCGGGTGTGTTGTGGCTGCTGTATATCGCTCTGGAGCCCTACGTCCGGAGGCGTTGGCCCCAAGCCATCATTGGATGGAGCCGCATGATTACCGGCCGGCTGCGAGACCAGGTGGTGGGCGGCGAGATCCTGGTCGGCGCCATCGCCGGCGTGGCGGTCACGGTGCTCTACGAGTGCCGGCAACTCGTGCGCGCGCACCTGGGAGCTCCGCCGCAGTTCATGACTGAAGGCTCCGCGGTCGATGGACTGCGCGGCGCGGCCGCCATGTGGGTCGCGGATCTCGGTATTTCCATGATCGAGGCGTTGATGTTGCTGTTCGTAATCTTCCTTTTCCGCCTGATCGCGCGCAGCGAGTGGGGCGCCGGCGCGCTATATTGCCTCCTCGCCGTGGCGGTGAACAACCTCGGCCTCAGCCATGCGGCGATCGGCTCACTGTTCAGCGCGGCGGCGGCGGTGCTGACCTTTTATATCCTGATCCGGTACGGACTGGTGGCGGTGGCGGTCTCGATCTTCGTCAATACGCTGCTGTCCGGTTTCCCATTGACGGTGGACTTTTCAAAGTGGTACGCGGGCCAGTCGCTGCTGGCGCTCGGCACTGTGCTGGCGTTGGCTGTTTTCGGATTTCGCGAGGCGCTGGCCGGGCGGCCGGTGTTGCGCGAGGAATTGCCGGCACGGTAGTTGTGCGTTCCTAACCGAAGAACCGTAGACCGTAACTGAACTTTTGGTAGTGGATTAGTTTTTTGGTATCGTGGGGCGGGCAATCCTGCCCGCCGGATTTCAGCCGGCTCTGGCCGCCTAAAAGGCGGCCTGCGGCCAAGATTGGCCGCCCCACGAGGCAAACACTACCAAACTTTTCGGGCGGATGCACGCGAATCTTCGCGAAGTCCGGTAGCGCCACATGGCGTAAGCCGAAACGGCTTCCTTATGGTCGCGGCTCGGTAGAGCGGTTTCGCGGGATAATACAGCGTTGCGGCCTTTCGTGCCCCTATTCAAGAATCCGCACGTGCAGACCATCGCCGGGCACTTGTGGCCCCGGCCTTCCGGCGGGCGGCGGCGGCCAGTTGAAAAAAAGCTGTACCATACGGAGCCGGATGTGCAGGTGCTTGTCGAAACCGTACGGCCCGACGGTGCGCCGCGCGGTGAGATCGTACTGGTGCATGGCCTGGAGAGGTCGGCCGATTGGCCACCGGGGGATATACCGAGGCCGAAGACATATCTGGCTATATACGTGCTATATACGTGCCCTAAAGCACGCCCGAACAAAATCATCCAAGTAATTTCGCTTGACTGAGCGCGAAACCCCGCGTAAGATGTGCGCGTGCGCAAGTCCCTTCGAATCGCCCGAGCTATTCCGGGCGTGCTGCTGATATCCAGTTTTCCATCCGCAGTATTCTGCCAAGCGCGCTCCCAAAAGCCCGCCCTCGCCAACTCCATGAGTGAGATGGCGGAGGTTCTGGCCGCTCCTTTATTCATCGAGGACGCCGGGTTTAGTAGCACCATCACCATGGTTAGCGAGCTGAATTTCCCGGTCAACGCCCAAGTGATTCTATTTGACCGTCATGGCGCGCAGATTATGTCCCAAACCGTGGCCTTTGCCGCGCATTCCCGACAAGTGGTAGCGGTCGGCGACCTGTTGCGCCAGGCAAACTCGGGCGAGACAATGGGATCGGTGGAGGTGCTTCCCGACCCGGCGAAAGTGGTCAGCATGGCAATTGCCGCTCAAGTCTCCATCGGTGGGTCGGGCGCGAGCCTTGGGCAGCAAATCGAGGAGGAATTCCTGACGCTGGGCATGCCGGGCTCGGGCATCCTGCGAGCCGCCGGCGGCGCTCTGGTGGGCAATCCCGTCGTCGCGCTCCAAAATACGGCGATCACCGCCCAGACGGTCACCATATCGTGCGTCACCGAGAAAGGCGCGGCCACCCAGCAGCAGGTCGAGCTTCGCGCGGGCGGGTGGGCGCTGCTCCAGGCTTGCACGAATTTATCCAGCGCCGCAGTGAACGCCATCGGCGGCGCCCTGGCTACCCCCTCCGGCGGTGCCGCCAACTTGGGCGCATTCGGCGTATCGGTGGCTGGCAGTGGCAAGCCCGGCAGCCTGGCGGCCTTTGGCTTCTCCTGGCGGGGCGCGCCGCGGGGGGCGCTGCTTAGCTCACAGAACTTCCTGGACACCGGAACGTTTAACTCCGGGAACACGGTATTTACTGGGGTTCCGGTCGGCCCAGCGAACTATCTGCCGGGCTCGATTTTCACTCCGCAGTTGGCGCTGGCGAATTTCGGCCCCAACCCGGTGAGCGCCACCGTGCGATTCGCGCGCACCGCCGGCTCCGGCCCCGAGGCAAGCAACGTAGCCACGACCAGCGTCCCTGCCATGAGCGCCCAGAGCATCGCACTTCCGTCCTTGACCGGCGATCCGGGCCTGCGCAATTCCTTTATCGTGCAGTCCGACGCCGCGCCGGGCACTCTGCTGGCCGACCTCGCTTCGGTCGGCGCGCCGGGATTTGGACTCGTGGAACAGATCGGCAAGGATGAATTGACAGCGGCCAAACGGGGGCGGCCATCCCTGGGATCTCAGCGGCGGCCAGGACGCCGTACTGCTTTTGTTCAATCAGTCCGCGGTGGGGAAGTATTTCAACGTGAAAATCGGCAACGGCAAGGTGCTGTGGCAGCAGGCTTATCAGTTGGCGCCGATGGAGACGCGGGCTCTTAGCATCCGCGAGCTGATCGCCGGCCAAGTCAAAGATGAGCATGGCGCGGTACTTTCGCCGACCCTGGAACAGGGTGAGATTAGCTGGTTTAACCCCAATCCGGCCGAAGGCAAGGGGCGCTTGATGCAGATCGACCCGTCTTCGCAGACAGTGGCGGGAAATATCAGGGTGGCGCGCAACTTTAGTTGCGGGTACAACCTGGTGCTGTGCGGCGCATATCTGGCGACGGACTCGATCACGTTTGACTACGCGAGCTCCAGCGACCCGCTGTCTCTGGGACCCGTAACCGCGTATATCTGCAACGCTTATTCTCCGACGGATTGCTCGGGCAATTCGTACGGCCAAGGCGGCAGTGGATACAACTACTACTGGGAGTCGATGAAAACATCCATCGCGACGGTTTATGGCTCGACGACATCGTCCACCGCGACGTTCTACGGCAATGGCGCCGGTGCAGGCAGCGCCACCGGCTTTGTGGAATCGGAGTATTGTCAGGAGGGCGGCGGTGGCACGCCGACGGTGACGCCGCTTATCATGTTCGGCGGGAACAATGTGACCAATCAGACTACCACGGTTGTGGTTGGGCGACAGATCGCCCTCACCGCATCGTACACAACACCAAGCGGAGTGACCGTGTCCAGTCAGTCTTGGAGCGTGCCGGGCAACGTCGTTGCCGGTTACCCTCAGAGCAGTTCCTCCGCCGCCGTTACCGCGTACACCTCGCCCTCCAGCACCACGACAACGTTCTATTGGATCGCAGCGGCCACCAACACTGTTAGTTATAGCGTGAGCTTCAGTGACGGAACAGGGCCGTTTAAGGGGCAGGCTACATTTAAGGTTGTGAGCCCGACATCCTCGTTCACCTCGACTACCGGCGCCGTGGCGGTCTGTACCTCCAATTGTTCTCAAACGGCTCCCGCGCTCGCATTGGGGAACGAAGCCACGCCTGGTATAACTTGGAACATTACTGTGACGACACCGGCTGGCGGCGCTGGTAACGTCGCCCTAACCCAGGTTCTCCAAGTAACCAACACGCACATTCTCTCCCCGCAAGGCACTCAGCAAACGCTCACCACCGGCTCCGCATACGTTTTGGATGGCACTCCTCAGTATTCGGGGATCGAGGAGTCATGGCCCGCCAGCCGGGAAGGGACGTTTTCTCTCTATGATGCGCCAGGAAGCACCCTGACCACAAACATAAGCCAACAAAATGACTCGGAGAACTTCAAGACCTACCTGATGTATCAGCCTACTGGCGGTATCTGGGTTACCCTGGAGTCGATGACGTGGTCGTGGAGCGGTGCCGCGACCAAGGGCTCAGGAAATGTCTGGACCTTGAACTCGGGCTCCTCGCATTCCACGAATCCGAGTGGATCCAGCGACACCACGCTGCCCGTCTGGAATAACAATATTAGTTCTTATAATTACCAATGACCCCTAAGGAGAATAATGTGACGCGATTGCGAGCTCAGGCTGCAGCCGTAGTAGCCTTATGCGCTCTTGCCGCGCAAGGCATCAGCGCCCAGAAGACAGCGACGCCCGATCCGATCCAGTGGGGCAAACCGGTGGGACATCTGCAGATTGGCTGGGAACCGATCCCAGTTGAGTTTCACCAGCGCGACTCAATCGTCCTTAGGATGCACATCAAAGTTCCTGACGATGACGTGAAGGTCAAAGTAGGATCTACGGGCACCTTGGATCTCTACTGGGTCGGTGTGTCGTATGGACCGAACCACGTGCCCGTTGCAATGACAAAAGAGGGCATGACCGTAATAGATCCCAACCGGTCCATGGGGGCGAAGGGCGTCTACATGGACGGTAAGATGACGAAGGTGGACGAGATACTGTTGAGCGAATGGTGGGATGTCTCCCGCCCTGGGTCGTATACCGTCTCCATATCGCACAATCAGCGTGCCGCCGGCAATGCTGGGGGATATACAATGATAACGGCGCCAGACGTCGTATTCCGCGTGACTCCGTAGGCGAGCCGGTGCCGACGGCGGCCCCGACTTCACGTCCGACGGCGGGGGAGTGGGAGCAGCGCTCCGGTCTGGTTTTGGGCTCGCGGGCAGCGGTTCGATTCCTTAAACGGACGGGAGGCCTATGGTTCTACGGCAAGTGCGGGAGCCCCTGATGACCGCCCGCCCCAAAGCAGCCGTGCGCACCCGATCCAAAATTGACGTGGTAGAGGTACCGAAGCTCAGAGGCACCTACTCGCAGGAGGAGCTGCCGGCTGAGACTGACCTTGAGGCTGCGGTCGTTGACGCAGCCCGCAATGACAAGCCGCGCCAGTACGTCGCGCATCCGTCACACCTGGCGCGGTCTCCGAGAGCAAGTGCCGCCCTCGCCTTGTTGCGTAGCAGTGACGGTCGATCTTGATGCCGAGCCGCATAGTGACGCTCTGCGCAGCGGGGGGCCTGGTGGCTCTCAGTGCCGCGACCGTAATCGCTTTCCCAGAGAAGCCCCCGCCAGCCAGCGAGGGCATCCACTTCGCCGACGTCACCAAAGCCTCCGGCCTCAACTTCCAACAAAGCTATGGAGACCGCCATCTGGACAACATCGTGGAAGGCACCGGCACGGGCGTCTGCGTTTTCGACTACAACAACGATGGCTTCCTCGACGTCTATTTCCCGAACGGCAAGTGGACCGAGGGGCTCAGCGACCCTGATAGCCGCGAACTCCGTGGCAAGCTCACCAACCACCTATTCCGCAACAATGGCGACGGTACGTTCACCGATGTCACGCAACAGGCTGGCTTAGGCGGCAGCCGCTACTCGGTCGGCTGCGCCGCCGCCGATTACGACAACGACGGGTACGTCGACCTGCTGGTCCTGAACTACGGCCAGAACGAACTGTTTCACAACAACGGTAATGGAACATTCACGGAAGTCGCCACCAAGTCCGGCCTGACGGATGCCCGCTTCAGCCTGTCCGCCGTCTGGTACGACTATAACCAGGACGGCTATCTCGATCTCTTGATCGGGAATTACGTGAAATACGACAAGGTTAGGGAGGCCGGTTTCGATCCCGCCGCCGGTTACCCCGGACCTCTCGCCTACAGCGGCCAACCGAATCTGCTCTATCGCAACAACGGCGATGGTACGTTCACGGACGTGACCAGGGAAATGGGTCTTTGGAGACCGGATGGCCGTTCCATGAGCGTCACCGCGGCCGACTTCCACAACGATGGCCGACTGGAGCTGCTCTCCACCAACGACTCCATGGCGAACTACTTCTTCGAGATGAACGCGCATGGCGTATACGAGGAACGCGCCCTGGAGATGAACCTGGCTTACGGCGACAATGGTGAAACGTCGCGCACATGGGGCCCGTGGTGGGCGATATCAACCGCGACGGTTGGCTGGATGTCTATATCGCCAACCTGCGCGATTGTAGTTTACTTTTCGAGCGCCCGGGCGGAAATGGTTTCGACTCATGGACCGACCGGGCCGGCCTGAGACTCATCCGCGGCCAATACTCCGGCTGGGCCGCCATGCTGTTCGACTACGATCACGACGGCTGGCTCGACCTCTTCACGGTGAATGGCAGCGCGCAACACGAGTACGGGCAGGAAAACGCGATCTATCGCAATCGCGGCAATGGCAAATTTGAGAGCGTCTCGGAGGCGGCCGGGCCGCATTTCAAGGAAAGGCACGTAGGACGCGGCGGCACGGGCTTCGACTACGATAATGACGGCCGGATGGATCTGGTGGTCGTGAACCTCAACGATAAGGCGATCCTGTTGCGGAACGAAACGCGCACCGCCAACCACTGGATCACGGTAACCCCGCGACTGAAGTTCCCGACCGGCATCCGGGATGCGTATGGCGCCCGCGTGATCGTCGAGGCCGATGGCTTGCGGATGATCGAAGATATGATTCCAGCGCGTGGGTACCTTTCGGCGCAGGATCCGCGTCTGAATTTCGGGCTAGGCAAGTCCGATCATGCCGATTCGATTGAAATCCGCTGGCCGGATGGGCAAGTGGAGAAATTCCGGAGTGTACGGGGCGACCGCTTCGTCGTATACACGCACGCGGCCACTGCCGTTCGCAGGGGTTCAGCGAAGCGGCATCGGTAGGCCGTGCCCCCGCGCGTGGCATTCTTCGAAGCGCGGGTGCGCGCGTTGCGTGCGGAACTGGGGCCGGACGCGCCCCGCCCGAGCTGATCGCACCGCCAAGCTCAAGGCGCCCGGCGGGCGCGTCGCAGGCGCGCCGGGGACCTGCTCGGCAAGCTGCGCTACCAGGCGTGCAACAACAAATCCTGCCTCCCGCCGAAAACGGTGGAAGTGCGGCTCTCGTACCAAGTGCAATAGGTAGCGCGGGCGCTGCTATTCGAAGAACCGCGGATCGTGGCTGAACTTTTCGGGCGGATGCACGCGAAACTTCGCGAAGTCCGAATGCCGCGGATTGACGAGCCAGTTCGATTCAGCCAGCGCGAGCGCAGACGGCACTATGAGGATAGCTGCGCGGCCATTAGCGGCAAAGCCGTCGCCAAATCGCGGCCAGGCCCGGCGGCGCCGGACTCCGCCGCCAGTTTGCGGTAGTTGCTTCGTGGCGACCTCAACCCGTGAGACGCTGGCGGGAACCTCCGCCGTGACCACCACCAAATCCTTCGGGGCAATCGTCCGCGTCGATGTGCACGAAGTACACGGCCGAGCATTTGTCGCTGGCGATGATTGAATACTTGCGGAGTTGGGCCGCTATGATGAGGCCCTCGCCTGCTATGATCGGGCGCTGGCCATCAATCCAAGCGATCTTGATATTTTGAAGCGCCGTCAGACGGCGGAAAGTACCGCCCGGCCGAACTCCCGCTGGATGGAGCGCTCCGTCTGAGGCTCTGCCAATATCACCGCGCGGACTGTTCGGGTAACAGCATTCGCGGGATAATACAGCGTGCAGCCTTTCGTGCCCCTCTTCAAGAACCCGCACGTGCAGACCATCGCCGGGCACTTCTGGCCCCGCCCGTCCGCGGCGCGCCGGCGGCCAGTTGAAAAGAAGCTGTATCACACGGAGCCGGACGTGCAGGTACTTGTCGAAACGGAACGTCCCGATGGAGCGCCGCGCGGCGAGATCGTGCTGGTACATGGCCTGGAGGGATCGGCCGATGCGGGATACATGCACAGCATGGCCGCCTGCGCGGTGGCGGAAGGATACACCGTCCACCGCTCGAATCTGCGAAGCTGCGGCGGCACCGAGCGGCTGGCCCGGACTTGCTACCACGGCGGACTTACCAGCGATCTGCTTGCCGTAGTCCGCGCCCTGGCCGCCGAGGGCCGCGCGCCGGTTTGGCTGGTGGGCTTCTCCCTGGGCGGGAACTTGGTGGCGAAGCTGGCGGGCGAGTTGGGAGAAGACGCCCGCCCGCTGCTGGCCGGGGTTTGCGCCGCCGCGGCCGCCATCGATCTGGCAGCCTGCGCCGAACGCATCGGCCAGCCGGATAACCGCCTCTACGAATACCGCTTCTTAACGCTGATGCGCGCGCGGGCCCGCGCCGTGTGGCACTCCACCCCCGCCGATTTGCGCGGCATCCGCAAAGTCTTCGAAATGGACGACCGCATCACCGCGCCGCACTTCGGATTCAACGGCGCGGAACACTATTACAGGACGCAATCCGCCAACCAGTTTCTGGACCGGATCCGCGTGCACACCTTGTTCATCGCCGCGCAAGACGACCCGTTTGTTCCGTTCCGCATCTACGATCACCCCGCCTTCCGCCAAAATCCGTGTCTGCAACTGATCGCCCCCGCACATGGCGGCCATCAGGGCTTCCTGGCCAAGGGGCGCCCCCGTTTGTGGCTGGATCACGCCATAATGGAATGGATACGGGAGCACGGAACAAACCACCCGAAAATTTCGTCCGGATATTGAATGAGAACTAACGCTTCTTTCGGCGAGGCAGTCAGCGGCGCGGCGCTGTCCTTGCGCGGCAGCAAGCTGCGCAGCTTCCTCACGCTGCTGGGGATTATCCTGGCCACCACCACGCTGATCGCGGTCATGTCGGTGATCGACGGCATGAACGTGTACGTGGCGCAGAACGTGTCGAGCATGGGCGCCGATGGGTTCAAAGTGCGGCGCATCGTGATGATGGGCGTGTGGGATCCCAAGAAATTCATGGAAATGCAGCGGCGCAATCCGGAACTTTCGAAGGAAGAGTACGACTTTCTGCGCACCAACACTAAGCTGGTGGACGAAATTGGCATGTCGGTGAGCCGCACCGTCTCCATCCATTACGGCAAGGAACACCGGGACAATGTGCAACTGACCGGAGCCACCGCCAACGAGGGCGTGCTCTCCGACATCGATCCCTCCGAGGGCCGCTTCATCAGCGATCTGGAGGACGGGCAGCGCGCCATGGTGGCGGTGATCGGCAACGACCTGAAGGATCAATTCTTCGCCAACGCCAACCCCATCGGCAAGTCCATCATGGTGGAGGGCCGCCCGTTCGAAGTTATCGGCGTGGCCAAAACCAAGGGATCGGTCTTCGGGAACTCCCGCGACAATTTCCTGATGATCCCGGCGGAAACCTATTTCAAGATTTATGGCGCGCGCAGCGGCATCGGGTACGATTTGAAGGCGGCGGACCAAACCGTCCTGCAGCAGGCCCAGGATGAAGTTCGAGTGATGTTGCGCTCCTACCGGCATTTGCATCCGAAGGACGACGATACTTTCGGCATGGTCAGTTCGGATTCGCTGGTGAACGTGTGGAATCAGTTGACCGGCGCGATTTCCGCCACCGCGATCGGCGTGGTTTCGGTTTTCATGGTGGTGGGCGGCGTGGTGATCATGAACATCATGCTGGCGGTGGTCACCGAACGCACGCACGAAATCGGCATTCGCAAGTCGGTGGGTGCGCGGCGCAGCGACATACTCAACCAGTTTCTGGTGGAATCGGCCATGCTGTCCGCTTCCGGCGGGGTGATTGGGATTCTGCTGGCGTCGGTATTAGCGGTGCTGGTAAAGGCGCTCACGCCCGTACCGATGCACATTCCCATCAGCGCGGTAGTAACGGGTGTGACGCTTTCGGCGGCGGTGGGATTGTTCTTCGGAATCTATCCTGCAAGGCGCGCCGCGGGGTTGGACCCCATTGAAGCATTAAGGGTGGAACGATGACCATCGGTTCGATAGGTTCGGGAGTCGCCTTGGCGCTGACCACAGTGCGGGAGCACAAGATGCGCTCGTTCCTGACGGTGCTGGGAGTCATCATCGGCACGGGCGCGGTGATCGGCGTAGGTTCCATCATCGCCGGACTGGACGGCGCGATCACCAACATCCTGAAGAGCTTCGGACCGAACACCATCGTGGTTTTGCGGGGCAGCGGCTTTGGCGGGTTTACCCTGGAAGAGCAGAAACGCAAGATGTTGACGTACGCCGATGCCGTGGCCATCGCGGAGCGCTGCCCTTCGGTCGAACACGTCAGTCCTTACCTGTTTTCGAACTGGAACCAGGTCCACAAAGCCCGCTACAAGGGCAACGACAACTACCAACTGGATATCGGCGGAACCGAGGAGGCCTACGCCGCCGGCGGCACGGTCATGTTGCAAGGCCGCTTCTTCACGGATACCGAGAGCCGGCACCATATGCCCGTGGCCGTGCTCGGAGAAGATCTGGGCAAATCGTTCTTCCAGGGTATGGACGCAGTGGGCAAATGGATCGAAGTGGATGGGCATTCGGTGGAAGTGATCGGCATCATGGAGCGGCCCGCGGCGTCCTTTCCAGGCCAGGACGATAACCGCATCCTGATGCCCTACTTCACCATGCGCAAGCTGTACCCCAGCGCCAACGAGAACATGTTGATCGTGATCGCCTATGAAGGCATGCTCTCGAAGGCCGAAGACGAGGTGCGTACCGTGCTTCGCATCCAGCGCAAGGTGCCGAACGACAAGCCGGACAGCTTCTCGCTCTCCACCGCGCAGCAGATGATCGAAGATTTCCACCGCATCACCGGCACGGTGGCGCTGGTGATGGTGATCCTCAGCTCCATCGGGCTGCTGGTGGGCGGCATCGGCGTGATGAACATCATGCTGGTTTCGGTGACCGAGCGCACGCGGGAGATCGGGATTCGCAAGGCGGTGGGCGCGCGCAAGAGCGACATCATCGTGCAATTCCTGACGGAAGCCGTAGTGCTGACGGGGATCGGCGGATTGATCGGCTTGTTCCTGGGCTGGTGCGTGTCGCTGCTGGCGGGTTTGGTATTCAAGAATCTGCCGACGGCGGTGCCGCTATGGGCGGCCGTCGCCGGCATCATGGTGTCGGTTGGCGTAGGCCTGTTCTTCGGGATCTGGCCGGCGGGGCGCGCGGCCAATCTGGACCCGGTGGTGGCTTTGCGTTACGAGTAAGGCGCGGGCGCGGAGGATACCCACCGTGCTCACATCCGCCGCCCCAGACAGCGGTTCACTGCCTTTGCCCGGCCACGGGCGCCAGCGCCAGGTCCACGTCGATGCGGATCGGTCCGATGGTGAATGGGCCGATAGTGACCGTGCCCTTGAGTGCCGTGTTTTGGATCACCTCCGTTACGTTCGTTTCCAGACTGGCCGCCGCCGCCGTCAGCATCGTGGAGACATCCTTCTCTAGTTCACTGGCGATCGATTGGACGGCGGTGGCCAGTTGCGGCTCCAACTTGTCGATTCCAAGAATGTCCATACAGGTCAGCTCGACTTGACCGTGTTGGTGGCCAGTACGTGCGCCTCGGTCACCGTCCCTTGCAATAGCAGCGCCACGTTGGGCGACAGCGATGGATGCGCGATCGCCGCCATCGTCACCGCCTTGGCCACGTCCTTGTTGCCGAACAACGTCAGCAGTTGCTGGAATAACCCCACCACTACCGGCGCCAGTTGCAGTGCTTCTAAAATCTCTTCCATTACCGTCATGGTTGCCTCTCCTTATCTGCCGTGACGTTAGCACGCCGGTCCCACCAACCTTCGCGGATTGGGACACGACTTAGTCTGTTTTGATCGGGTTGCGGGGAATTCAATATTTGTGACCGGGCGGATCGGCGGAGGGTGGAATTGTTAAGGCGCGCTGTAGGCAAAACTGGACGAGCAAAGCCATTGCGGTTGGAATTTTGGATAAGCTTAGAGACACTACGGCCTTGGGAGGGGTATCTTTCTTGAAATAGGATGACCGTCACCGCCCGGCCCCCTTCCGTAACGAAGGGAAGCCGTGCGGGGTAATCCGAAACAGATGGGAGGCCGCAGTCTCCGGGGAAAACCCCGAACTTGCTGTATCGCCTCTTTTCCGAGACTCTGGCAAGGAACCGGTTCCATACTGCTACCGTCCGGGCGGTCTCAATGGAGCCGTCCGGCAAGCCTTTAAGGGGCTCCGGGAGCCAGTATCACCGGCGGCCGGGTTTTTTAGGCCCGGCCGCTGACGATGAAACGCTGCGCAGCGCTTATCCATGGGGCGGCCGCGCAAGTGAGCGCGGCGCCCTTTCCGATTTAAGGATGGCATTGGGTAGCACGGAAGAGACTGTGCAAGCGCTGGAACTCACTGACTTTATGCGGCAAATGTTTTTATCAAATCTGTGAATGGCGCATCGCCCGCTTGCCCGGGGGCAGGGGACATGTTAGCTGCCCGCGGCATCAGCCAGCTTCTCTTGCTGCGCACGCGCGGCCCTCGGTTGATACTCTCCGGCGACGGCGCGGAAGCCGATCGCCAGCCGGTTCCACCCGTTGATCGCGATAACCGCGATGGTCAGGTTGGACAATTCCTCATCGGTGAATTGCTGGCTGGCCTCGGCGAAAATATCGTCGGGCGCGTGCCCGTCGCTGATGCGGGTGATGGCTTCGGTCCAGGCCAGCGCGGCCCGTTCACGATCGGTGTAGAACGGTGCTTCGCGCCACGCGTCGAGGCAGTAAAGGCGCTGCTCGGTCTCACCCGCGGCGCGCGCGTCCTTGGTATGCATGTCGATACAGTAAGCGCAACCATTGATTTGGGAGGTGCGCAGCCGCACCAGTTCCAGTAGCGGCGGCTCCAGGTGCGACGAGTCGCGGACATACGCTTCCAGGGCGGCCATGGCACGATATGCGCCGGGGGCGGCCTTGTACATGTCTAAACGCGGTTGCATAAGGGATTCTCTATTTTCAGGATAAGGCGGAATTGGGCTTGGCGGGGCGGGGTGCGGTGGCGGCGGTCCCCTAATCAGCCGCAATGCCCGCGGCGTGGGACAATTCGATTTCAGGTCGATTCTTGCAAGCGACACACCAAGCCGGGGACTGGTCAGTCTAGCCGAGTATACCGGCGGGGCGAGCAGTGGATACCGTGAAGAAATCAGACTGGAGATTAACTAATGCGATTTCTGATCACGCTGGAACAAACCGAGACGGGATTTGCGGTGCAGGCACCCGATTTGGCTATAGCCACCTACGGAGGGAGCATCGAGGCGGCCAAGCGGGCGGCCAGCGAAGCGATTCGGATCAATTTGGAAGCCTATCGGGAAGCCGGACAACCGCTGCCGACAGGGCAAAGCGGTTCAAACCATCTTGAGAATCCCGAATTTCGGGATTTGTTGTTCGCGTACGTGGAAGTAGCCGAACCTCATGGGAGAATCGCCGCCTAGTCTAGAGGGTTGCGGCAAAAGGCAATTTGGCCGCTGATGAACGCGGATAAACGCAGATAAGGCAAGGCCACTCTGAAGGGTACCGACAGCGTTGGAAAGCGAAGCGACGCTGGGGTTCCTCGTTTGGCTCTCCATCCGGCCTATGCCAATATAGGCATGTACCCGCGGATGAAGAACCTCACGTGGCTTGCCGACTCCCGTTCCAACGTGAAGTCATTTCCGGCTGGCGTTCAAGATGACATCGGCTATGCATTGTACGCGGCGCAGTTGGGCGAACGGAGTACAAAGGCCAAGCCACCGCATGGTCTTGGCGGCCAAGTGATGGAGATTGCCGCGGATGACGCGAGCGGAACCTACCGTGCGATGTATACGGTCTCGATTGGAGACCGGAGATGGAAATGATCCGGCAGCGGCTCAGACAGTTGAGAAGCGAGTTGAAGAATGCCGAAAAGAGAGGCGCTGAAGCAGGAGCCCAGCACGGGCAACGTATTCGCCGACCTCGGCTTGGCCCACGCGGCGATCACCTGATTAAAGCTGGACTGGTGGTTCGGATCGACCGGACCATCCGCCAACGAAAGCTGACCGACGCAGCGGCGGGACAGCTCATGGGAATCGATCAGCCCAAGATTTCAACTATGCTGGCCGGTCAGTTCCGGGGATATTCGGTCGAGCGCCTCATGCGTTTCCTGGTCGCGCTAGGGCACGATGTAGAGATCGTCGTCAAGCCTAGAAAGCACGGTACGGCCGAACTGCGCGTCGCATAGAGGCGCAGTGCCCAGTGAGGTGGGGCTGACGCCGGATTACGCCCAATAAGCCGGCTTGCGTCCGGGTATCCGTGGATCAAGCGCGCGCGGCGATCAGTCCGTGGTAGACGCAGCCCTCGGAACGGTTTGAGCCTGATACGGCCAAGTGGAACGACCTCCCCAAGGGCATTCCCAGTCCTTCAGCATTCAATCCTCCTTCGTCCGGATCGGAGGAGCATCTTTGCTATATTGAATTTCTGCTTCGTTATATTAAATTTCTGCTTCCGGTCAGGCGAAAAGTTTGTTGAATTATGCAGCAAATCGAGAAAACTGTGTTTCTCAGTTATCGCCGTACTAATTTCCCTTGGGCGCTCAATATTTTCCAAAACCTGACGCACCACGGCTATGACGTGTTTTTCGACTATATCGGCCTCGGGAGTCGAGATTTCGAGCCTGTGATCCTCGAAAACATAACTGCGCGGGCGCATTTTATGGTTCTCCTCACGCCGTCAGCGCTAGAGAACTGCGACGACCCGGCTGACTGGTTGCGTCGTGAAATAGAGACTGCTCTGACCAACAAACGCAATATCGTCCCGCTTATGCTGGACGGATTTCAGTTCGATAGCCCACGAATCGCAAATCAACTCACCGGTACCCTCGCCGCGCTCAAGCACTACAACGCCGTAAGCATTCCGCCGGAGTACTTCATGGAGGCGATGGAAAAGTTGCGAAGTCAATTCCTTCGTGTGCCCTTAGCTTCGGTCTTGCACCCGGGGTCTCGGCTGGCACAGCGGGCCGCCGCAGAACAACAAGTCGCGGCTGCTGCGGCCCCGGCATTCCGAGAAGAGGAACTGACGGCACAGCAATGGGCCGAGCGCGGACTTGCCGCCTTCGAGGTTGACGAACGGCTGCGCTTCTATACAGAAGCCATCCGGCTCAAGCCGGACTACGCCGCCGCCTTCTACAGCCGGGGCAACGCACACCGCGCAAAGGGCGATCCCGAAGGAGCGCTACGGGATTATGCCGAAGCTATCCGATTCAATCCGGACTATGCCGAAGCTTTCAATAACCGGGGTAATGCGCGTAGGGCAAAGGGCGACCTTGAAGGAGCGCTGCACGATTATGGCGAAGCCATCCGGCTCGGATCCAACGATGTCACCGCTCTCAACAACAGGGGTGCTGCGCGCCATGCCATAGGCGATCTGAAAGGGGCGCTGCAGGATTACGACGAAGCTATCCGACTCGATCCGAATTACCCCGCCGCCTTTTACAACCGGGGCAATGCACGCCTAGCCACGGGCGATCTGGAACTAGGGCGGCGTGATCACAGCGAGGCCATCCGGCTTGGCTACAAGCCAAACTAGGAAAACTTCCGAAGCTTACTTCTTGTCGCTCCTCTTGCCGTCATCGAGTTGCTTGCCTTCCCGGCCCTTATAGTAGGCAGAGCTATCAGGATGATTTACGATAATGTCGTTGAAAGCAGTTTCCAGCACGCCCTTGTGCGAATCCTTAATGCCTTGTTCGTAGTCCTTCCGATCTTCTTTGGAAATAGCCATACAATACTCCTGACACCATTATACGCCGCCTTTCCCTTCTAGCTAGGGGACGAAGCCGTCCGTCGCTTGGAGCCAAGGCGCGTCCTCTAAACGATCGCAGAATTGGCCCTCGTGCCAGCAATCCCGAAAACAATCCACGTTGACGGGCGGCCGCCAAGCCGTCGATGTGCCGCCGTCCCGGAACTCACAAGATTCCGCTGGGAACTTGCGAACGAGGCCGCGACTGAATCGCGTAGCCGGGTCGTGGTTACAATGATTTTAGCTCCCATGCTGCGGGACCGCCCCACGGTTAACGCGGTATCCGCTTACTCCCGAGCGTAAGGCCAAGGGCTGACGCCCGTGCCCCCCGCTACAATCCGATTTCCAACGAAACCTACGCCCTCTTTCGATACTAAGGCCAGTTCAAAGTCAAGCTCTTCGCCGACAAAGCACCGCGCACGGTGGAGAACTTCGTCTCGCTCGCCGATGGCTCGAAGACCGGCGTCTTCCATCGGCTGGTCCCGATTTCATGATCTAGGGCGGCGATCCCGAAAGGCAACGCCGCGGCGGGCCGGGCTACAAGTTCGCTGACGAATATCATCCCACGTTGAAGCACAGCAGGCGCGGATTACTGTCGATGGCCAATGCCGGACACGCCCGTCGGCGGACCACGTCAGCGGGTCGCGCGTTTTACGTCAAGCTGACGTGCTGGCGACCTCTCGCGTGCAATAAGGGCTGGATACAATACTCGCATGGCCTCCTTCGCCCAGCTTTTCCGGGATTTTCGGTATGCATCTCGCTCATTGCGAAAAAGCCCCGGACTTGCAGTAGCGGCGATCGCGACTCTGGCACTGGGCATCGGCGCCAACACCGCGATCTTCAGCGTGCTGGAAGGCGTCGTCTTGGCCCCGCTGCCCTATGGGCAGGCCGACCGGCTCGTTGTCGTAGCGCTCTACAATCGAACTCTTGGGCACGCGACGTATCTTTCGTATCCCGATTTCCTCGATTGGCGGCTGAGTTCCCGTTCGTTCGAACAAATCGCTGCGTTTGCAACTGAGGGATTCGATCTGACGGCTCTCGGCGAGCCTGAGCACGTCGACGGCAAGGAAGTCTCGGCGAGTTTTTTCAGCACGCTGAACGTTCGGCTTTCGGCCGGGCGCGGTTTTTCACCGGATGAGGACCGAATCGGGGGCTCGCCCGCGGTCGTCATCAGCGATCGTCTATGGCACGACCGGTTTGGGGGCGGCCCCGCGGCGTTGGGCAAGAACCTCACTTTGAATGGAATCGACCACACCATCGTGGGTGTCCTGGAGCCGGGGTTTCGTTTCGGAGACCAGCAGGTGGATGTCTATACGCCGCTTGCGCGGCGGAATCCGCTGTACATCCACGATCGTACAGTCCACGACATTCTGTGCGTCGCCCGCCTACGGCCAGAAGTGAATCTCGGTCAGGCGCTCGCGGAAATGAACACAGTTCAGGAGCATATCGACGAGGCCAACCCAAACACGGAACGCGGCCTGGGGGCCTACGTTGTCTCGTTGAAGCAGTCCCTGGTTGGCGACATCGGCGGAACGCTTGCGTTGTTGCTGGGAGCCGCAGGATTAGTCCTGCTGATCGCGTGTGCGAACGTTGCAAACTTGTTGCTGGCGCGCTCACTGGGGCGCACGCGCGAGTTTGCCATTCGACTAGCGCTGGGAGCAAGCCGCGCACAAATCGTGCGTCAACTGCTCGCCGAAAGTCTGGCGCTCTCGGCGAGCGGCGGACTTTTGGGGCTGGCGATCGCGAAATGGGGTGTAGGCGCCGTGCTGGCGGCGGCGCCGGGAAGTGTCCCGCGCGTCGAGAATATTGGAGTGAATACGCCGGTCCTCTTGTTTGCGTTTGGTGTTTCGACGATCGTGGGAATTGTTTTTGGACTATTTCCCGCGCTCAGAAGTTCAAAAATAGACGTGCAAGCGGGACTCAAGGAAGGAGGCCGGAGCGTGGCGGGTGGGCGCCAACGCGTGCAACAAGTCTTGGTGGTCTTGCAGATCGCGCTGGCCCTGGTGCTGCTAACCGGCGGCAGCTTGCTTTTTCGGACGATCCGCAATTTGTGGGCGGTCAATCCTGGGTTTAATCCGCAGCACGTCATCACTTTTCAGGTCGGGCTGTCGCAGGCCGTGACCAATACGCCATCCAGGATGAGGATTGCCTACCAACAGTTGGTCGAGCGGACGCGCCAAATTCCAGGAGTCGAGGCGGCGGATATTACCGCGCTGGTGCCCTTGAGCCGGGGGGCGAATGAAGGTCCCTTTTGGGTAGGCCCACATCAACCGGCATCCATGGCGGAGATTCCGCGGGCCATTTATTATCCGACTGGTCCGGATTACGTCAGGACAATGGAAATACCCCTACTTAGCGGGCGATTGCTGAGCCGGACCGACAACCTCAATTCCGAAGTCGTCGTTTTAGTTGACAGTCTTCTCGCGCACAGGTTTTTTCCCGAACAGAACGCTGTGGGGCGGGCCATCACAATTCCTCATTGGGGCGCAGCTCACAACGTGACGGCCCGGATTGTCGGTGTCGTGGGCCATGTCGAGCACTATGGGCTCGATGGCTCGATGGGCGAAAAACCGCAAATCTATTTCTCCTTTTATCAGCTCCCGGACGAGGCGTTGCCCGTGTTTCGCAGCGTGATCACGCTGGCCGTACGTACGCACCTCGACGCTGCCGGCTTTAGGCCGGCTCTCAGAACTGCGCTTCAAAAGGCAGGCGGGGATCAACCTGCTTATAACGTCCGCACGATGCAGGAACTTGTTTCGGGATCGATGGGACGGCAACGCTTCCCGATGCTCCTTCTGGTATCGTTTGCGATCCTGGCTCTGCTGCTCGCGTTCATTGGAATCTATGGCGTGATTTCATACTCGACCATCCGGCGCGTGAACGAGATTGGCATCCGGATGGCGCTTGGCGCCGTGAAATGGGACGTTTTGCGAATGGTCGTTGGTCAAGGCCTTCGGCTCGCTTTTGCCGGCGTCTTGTTCGGGATCGTAGCCGCTTTCCTTCTGACCAGGGCATTTTCGCAGTTTTCGCACCTCTTGTATGGCGTCCGGGCAAGCGATCCGACGATCCTCATCGCCGTCTCGGTAATGTTGATGGGCGCCGCGGGTCTCGCCTGCTATATCCCAGCCCAGCGCGCGGCGAATTTGGAGCCGACCGCTGCGCTCCGTCAGGAGTGAGCACCGTTGCGGCCGAACGGGCCGCAACTGGATCGCGCAGCCGGGGTCGACAATGACAATGCGCGTCATTCTAACGCCTATGCCGGTCACCGCCCGAGGCACCTTGCTACAATCCGAAGATGCCTAACGAAACATACGCCCTCTTCGACACCAGCGAGGGCCAGTTCAAAGTGAAGCTCTTCGCCGACAAAGCCCCGCGCACGGTGGAGAACTTCGTATCGCTCGCCGATGGCACGAAGACCGGCAAGCCCTTTTACGACGGCACCATCTTTCACCGCGTGATTCCCGATTTCATGATCCAGGGCGGCGATCCGGAAGGCACCGGCCGCGGCGGGCCGGGCTACAAGTTCGCCGACGAATTTCATCCCACGTTGAAGCACACCAAGCACGGATTCCTGTCGATGGCCAATGCCGGACCGAACACCAACGGCAGCCAGTTCTTCGTGACCGTGGCAGCCACTCCGTGGCTCGACAACCGCCACGCTATTTTCGGTGAAGTGACGGAAGGCTACGAGGTGGTGAAGAAGATTTCCGAAGCGCCGCGCGACAAACAGGACCGGCCGTTGAAGGAAGTGCGCGTCAAATCCGTCAGGATCGAGAGGAGCTAACGCCATGAAACGCATGCTGCTGTCGCTGGCCTTCGCGGCCGCCGCTTTCGCGCAGGAGGGATTCCAGCCGCTGTTCAACGGCAAGAACCTGGACGGCTGGGACGGCGATCCGCGCATGTGGAGCGTGCGCGACGGCATGATCGTGGGCCACACCGAAGGCGTCGCGATGACCGACAATTCGTTCCTGATTAGCAAGCAGCCGTATCGCAACTTCATCCTGCGCGCGGAGATGAAGCTGCGCAATCATAACAGCGGCATTCAATTTCGCAGCGAGGCGCTGGCCAACTGGGTGGTGCGCGGATATCAGGCAGACGCGGCGCAGGACAATTACTGGGGCAATATCTATGAGGAAAAGGGCCGCGGCACGCTGGTGGATGGCTGGAAGGGCAAGGCCGAGACAGTCGTCAAGCTGCAAGACTGGAACGATTACGAAATCCTTTGCGACGGCGACCACATCAAGCTGACGCTCAACGGCCTGGTGACGGCCGACCTGCACGATTCGGCGCGCCTGGAAGGCATTATCGCGTTTCAATTGCATCGCGGTCCGCCCATGGAAGTCTATTTCCGCAACGTGCGGATCAAGATTCTGCCATAAGGACGCGCGCCCTTTGCGACTGGCGATCTTCGGCGGCACCTTCGATCCGATTCACAATGCGCATCTGGCGGTGGCGCGCGAAGCCGCCGCGCGCTTCCAACTCGACCGCGTGTGGCTGGTGCCCGCCGAAAGGCCGCCGCACAAGCAGGGTGTCACGCATGCGCCGTATGCCGACCGCTTCGCAATGGTCGAACTGGCGTGCCGCGACGAGCCGAAGTTCGAAGCTTCGCGCCTGGAGCAGGGAACCGCCAGCAGCTATTCGATCGACACCATCGAGAAGGTGCGCGCGCGCCTGGCGTCCGGCGACACACTGTTCTTCGTGATTGGGGCGGATGCCTTCGCGGAGATCAAGAGCTGGCGCCGCTGGCAGGACGTGGTGCAGGCCGTGAAATTCATCGTGGTCAGCCGGCCGGGCCATCGTTACGATATCCCGGCGGCGGCCAGCGTACACAGGCTTGAGACCGTGGATCTGCCGGTGTCGTCTTCGGAAATCCGGCGCAAGCTGGCGGCGGGCGACGATTGCGTGGAGGTGCCCGCCGCGGTGCTCGACTATATACGCGCACGTGGGCTTTATCGCGGATGAGTCACGGATGAGTTAAGGCGCGATCTTGAACACCACCCCGCAACCAAACCCGCACCCGCTGTTGGTGATGCCGCCGGCGACTGCGGTGCCGTATAGATTACCCGACGAGTCTCGCAGCAAACCTGCCAAGGGTTGCAATCCGTCCGTTCCGCCCGTGAAAGTGTGCAGCACCGTCTCCGTGCCGGTCGAACTCAGCTTGAACACCACTCCATCGCCTGAGAAACCGCTGCCCGTACCACCGGCCTGCGTAGTGCCGTACAGATTGCCTTCCGAGTCTTGGACCAGCCCTGCGGCGGGATAGCCCCCGTCCGCGCCGCCTGTAAAGGTGTATAGGACGGTCTCCGTACCGGCGGTATCCAGTTTGAACACGACGCCGAAGCCCGCACTCCCCGCGGCGCTGCCGGCCCAGGTGGTCGTGCCGTAGAGATTGCCCGACGAGTCTTGGATCAGACCCGCATAGGGCATGCCCCCGTCCGCTCCACCGGTGAAACTATAGAGGACCGTCTCCGTGCCAGCGGTATCGATCTTAAAAACGGTCCCCCAGCCCATCGTGCCGCCGCCCGGAGTGGTGCCATAGAGATTGCCTGCCGAGTCGCGAATCAGGCCGGCGGCGGGTGCCGACCCGTCCGGGACTCCTGCAAAGGTATGCAGCATCGTCTCGCCGGCGCTGTTCAGCTTGAACGCTACGCCAACGTTCGATAATCCGCCCTCCGTCGCCGTGCCATAGAGGTTGCCCGCCGAGTCCGCGGCCAAGCCTGCGACGGGAAAACCGCCGTCACCTCCTCGGTCCCTGAAACTATGCAATACCGTTTCCGTACCGCCGGTATCCAGCTTGAACACTGTTCCATAAAAATCTCCGCCGTTCACGGTTGTGCCGAAGAGATTTCCCGCCGAGTCCCGGATCAGACTGGCGACGGGATTCGCCCCGTCCAGTCCCCCGGTGAAGCTGTACAACACACTCTCGCCGGTTGAATTCAGCTTGAATACCGTTCCGTAGCCGTACGCGCCGCCGCCCTGAGTCGTTCCGGCGAGTCCCTCGGCGCCATCTCCGATCAGGCCTGCCGCTGGGCTCGCGCCATCCGGAGATCCAGTGAAACGATGCAACACGGTATAAGTCTGCGCCTGCGCCGGCTGTGTACCGAACGCCGCCAACACAAACATCGTCCCCAATGCCAACGCACCGCTCGCGCCCAGCCAGCGGATCGCGGAGATACAGTGCGGGCGTTGCTCTATTATCGTCATAGGCCTCCTTTTCGCACACCGCATAGCTAGAGTGTGCGTTGGTAGAGTATCATGATTTATTCTCTGCTCCACGAAAAATCTTGGATCGCGGTAGTAGCCACGCCAGCCGTACTGTAACAATGATTACAGCCTGGCCACGTTACGCGTGAGCCATGCCGTGCGGAAAAATCTCGACCATCTCACCGACTACTTCCGCCCGGCTCTTTTACGCGATGCGCCTGCCGAACAACAGGCGTAGGAGTCCGCGATAGTTCAGCATTCCGTTAAATCCGCGCGCCGCGATCCGCGCATCCATTGGCCGGAAACATTTCTCGTCGATACGGCTCCGGATCAGGCGTATGAAATCCGGGTAGTGGGTCAGTTTGAAATCTTAACGAATTAGTTGTGCTTGACCGCTTCAGGGCGGCTGTGCCTACACTTGGGTATGCCTGAGCGGTCATCGAAACAACGGCCCCGCGACCCGAACCAACTCGCGTACCAAATCATGCTGGAGTCAACCGGCCAAGTGCCGAAGTTTGACCCGGCGAAACCGCAGCCCAAACCCATAGACCCTACCAAAAACCCCCACGCCGTTGCGCTAGGCCGGTTGGGTGGCCTGAAAGGGGGCGAAGCCAGAGCGGCGGCGCTATCGCCCCGCAAGCGGTCACAGATCGCAGCCAAAGCGGCAAGGGCGCGGTGGGGCAATAAGCCGGGGAAATAGGAATGATAGAAACTACTCAAGTTGAAGCCATCTTGATGCTTAGCAAATGGCAAGAAGAGAAAACGCTCCTCCAAGCTAGCCTTTCCTTCGACCGAACTAGATGCATCGTCCTCGGAAGGATTGAGCGGCTAGATAGCGATGAAGTACAGATGGACGGATCGAGCCGCGATGAACTTGGCGGGAAGTACGGATTAGTGCTCAGATTTACCAACGTTAGACGGTTCTGTTTTGGGGATATGGACCGCCTTCCGCAGAATCGTCCACCAGAGATCCAAGAAGCGGTAGACGCGTTTGAAACCCATCTTTTTCTCGATCTTGGAGCTTGCATGTGCGTGATATTCGCAATTAGGGATTCCCGCATACATCAAGCGTAGTTTTTTCAGCGGGGGCGGCCCGAACGGCTTAAGCGACTCGACTCCTTTCCCTAATAGGCTCATCGCCTCATCTGGCGGAATCACACTACCGCAACTCTCTGATTCGATGGACAATATACTTGTTATTTTTTCCAACATTCTACTTGACCTTTCTTGCTTGACCGTGCTAGTATTGAAGTATGAACAAGCTAGACAGCGCCAAGCGGACTCAAATCGTAACGGCCTTGGTTGAAGGCAATTCGGTACGCGCGACGGCGCGGATGACGGGCTGCTCCAAAAACACGATTCAGAAGCTCACGCTTGAGCTTGGCGCGGCTTGCTCGGAGTACTTGAACCGCACGCTGGTAAACCTGAAATCGGAGCGGGTTCAAATTGATGAACTCTGGTCCTTCGTGGCGGCCAAAAAGAAGAACGTCACGCCCGCGATTGCGGCCCGTGGATTCGCTGGTGACGCATGGACCTTCGTGGCAATCGACGCCGATAGCAAGTTGGTTCTTAGTTGGATGGTCGGGGATCGGAATGCCAAGACTGCCAAGACGTTCCTTGATGACGTTGCGGGCCGCTTGTCCAATCGGATTCAATTGACTACGGACGGCCATAAAATGTACTTCCTGCCGGTTGTACAGACCTTCGGTGAGGAAGTTGACTACGCGCAGATCGTCAAAATGTACGGCCCCGACCCAGAAGGAGAAAAGCGGTATAGCCCCGCAGTTTGCATCGCCTGCGAAAAACACGCACTGGTTGGCTCTCCCGATCCCAAGCATATCAGCACCAGCTACGTAGAACGGCAGAACCTCACTATCCGCATGGGCAATCGGAGGTTCACTCGGCTCACTAACGCTTTTTCTAAGAAAATTGAACACCACATTGCATCGCTGGCAATTCAGTACGTTTACTACAACTTCGTTAGGATTCATCAGACCCTTCGAGTGACTCCGGCGATGGCGGCCGGGGTGACTGATAAGCTGTGGTCGGTAGAGGATTTAGTGAGCCTCCTAGGCTAGACTGTCTGAGTGACTCGGTCCTGAACATGCCTACTTGCTTGATGAATTGCTGGAGATGCATATCGAAGTCGGGGGCGGACAATCCCTCATCGGCAATAGCAAACATCAGTTGCCTTGCGATGGCATCATAGGTACTTAGAAAATACAAGATCCATGGAGACTCTGGAGCGAGAAACGCATGATGACCGTTTTTGTCGATAATAACTAGTTGTGACGGTCCTCCGCAATTTTGGTCATAAGATTTTACGGCGTTCAGAGTTTGTGCTGCAAGGAGTAAGACGGTATCTACGGTCATCTGGCGACGGAAAATTTGGCGGATGAAATAATCTCCAAGATACGAGCCTACACCAATACACCCATAGCCATCCAGCCTGTTTACTGCGCCATTTCGACTAATGGAGAAGAGCTTATGGCCGCCGCCGCGCGCTATCCAGCACCCAACCATAATCTCGAAAGCCACACCGTCTTGGTCGCCAGTTGGCCGTGAAAGGACATATTCATCGCAGATCGGCTTGACGGCCTTACGTAATGCTCGTTTGATGCCTTTTAGTGAGCGCTGCTCAGCGGGCAAATCTTGGATGGCCTCCTGACAATCCTCTATCGCCATTTTCCCGTTCGGTTCGTGACCGGCCAATCCAAAAACGTAGGTATCTCCGTCCACGGTCATAGGAAATACTTTTTGCTGGTAAACTTTAGCCGCCCCGGTGTATTGCGTATCAGAACAGATTAGAATTCCGTCATTGACGTGGAACCCGGCCACAATCGTCATATCGCGCCTCCGTGGGAATCCCCAAGGATAACGCCAATGATGGATTGGTGGGGCAGGGGGGCGCGATAAAGGCTTTCGGAAGTATGGGTGATTTAGATCGAGCCGTCGAGGTTGGGGCAGTTGTGGACACCACTGGCTCCCCGGCGCGGATAGCAGGCGGTATGATGGGCTGGCCATGGCTGAAACTACGAAATGTCCGTTTTGCGGCGAAGATAACGACTTGACGGCGAAGGAGTGCAAGAATGTTTCTTGCCACACCTACATGAAATCTGAAATCGAGTGCTTGAGAACGATGGATGCATCGCTCAGGACCATCAAGCGCATTGCAATCTGGTGGCTGATTCTGTCCATTCTCGGATTCGCTCTTGGGCTGCTATACGTGGTAGTGGCCGGAACCGGAGGGCATTTTTGATGCCACTCTTAATTGTTTAAGAGTTCAAACTGACCCACTACCGAAATCCGGGCAAATTTCTAATGATAGCGCTGCACCGCGGAAAGCCCTTTTCGGCGAAGAGATGTATGGGCGGCTTCCACGATAGCCGCGCGGCGATCTTCGCTCTTCATCCGAAATGGCCATGGCGCGATTACTCAGTCCCCCGCAGCGGCGTGACGGGATCCAGGAATCGCCATAAAATCACTGCCATCGCATAAACCGCCGCCGAGACGTAGAAGGTCATATCCCAGTTGTTATCGGTCCAGCGGAGCATATATCCGATAATCGTAGGAGAGGCGGCCCCGCCAAGGTTGCCCATCATATTCATTGCTCCCGACAGAGTGCCCGCATACCTGCCGCCGACATCCATGCAGGCGCCCCACGAGCCGGGCATCACCAGGTCGTTGCTGAAGCTGGCCAGTCCCATCGCAATCATCGCGGGCACGGGATTGTGCATGCGCGTGGAAACGATCAGGAGAAGACTCGCGCCGCTAAATCCAACATACGCCAGCAGGCGGCGGGTCTTCAACACACTGCCGGTGAGGCGCGTGAGCGGCGCGGCGATGAATCCGCTCACCAGAGAGCCGAGCCCGCCCAGGAACAGCGGGAGGACGCCGAATAGGGCGCTGGCGCGCAGTTCCAGCCCGCGCGCCTGCTTTAAATAAGTAGGCAGCCAGGTGATGTAGAAATACCATCCGTACGAGGAACAGAAGTATTGTCCGCACAACAGCCAGACCTGCGGCGAAGCGGCCAACATTCGCCAGGGAACCCGCGCGTGCCCGGACGCCAGCGCCTCGTTGGGCGCCAGGAGTTGGCGCTCCGCGGCGTTCAAACTGGGGTTGTCGCGCGGATGATCGCGATACCACGCATAGAAAAGAATAGCCCAAACGATCCCGATGCCGCCGAAAAGCTCGAAGGCGTGCCGCCAGGACATGTGCTGGATGGCCAGATACACCAGCGGCGGAGTGAATGCGCCGCCCCAACGCGCGCTCAGCCACATGATGCCCTGCGCGCGCACACGCTCGCGATGCGGAAGCCAGGTGGTGAAGGTCTTGGTCAGATTGGGGAAGCAGCCGGCTTCGCCCGCGCCGAACAGCGAGCGGGTCACCGCCAGCGAGACGAAGTTCCATGTCCATCCGGTGGCCGCCGTGAAGAAGGACCACCACAGCACAATCCGCAGCAGCACGCGGCGCGCGCCCATCCAGTCGCCCAGAAAACCGCCCGGTATTTCAAACAGAGCGTAGGCCCACGCAAAAGCGGAGAAAGCGTAGCCCATCTGCACCTGCGACAAATGGAGATCCGCGCTGATGACTGGGGCCGCGAACGAAATGCAGACCCGGTCGATGTACGTGACCACGGCCAGCGTCACCGCGAACACCACCACCCAATACCGGACATGGGTTGGGCGCGGATGCGGCTCGTGCGGCAATTGGACCAACATCTATTAAGCCACAGATGCGGAGCAGGCGTTGGGTTCTGCGCGATACTGAGATGCATGGAGTTCGAAAGCGTGGCGGCCAATCTGCGGGAGTCCTTCCGCGTCGTCGCGGCGCATCGGTGTACAGGCGAACTGCAGGAAATGGAGGGAGTATCGATCGCCTCGGCGGGAGTTACCTTCCAGATGTTCAACGCGGCGTTTCTTTCCGCGCCGGTAGTTACCGAAGGCCAAATGGACCTGCGCGTGGCGCAGGCCGCCGTGTATTTCGCGGCTCGCGGGCAGCGCTGGGCCTATTGGATCTGCCACGGCTGGCTGGACGACCGCACGCGCCGCCGGCTGCAGGCGGTTCTCCGCAAGCGTAGTCTCTACCAGGCCGTGGAACTGCCCGGCATGCTAGCCGAAGACGTGCTGCCTCCGGTGCGCGAGCTTCCCCGGATGGAATTGCGGCGGGTGTGCGACGGGCCGGTGAAGGACGCGTTTTGCGCCATCGGCGCGACGTGTTTCAACGTGCCGCTAGCCTGGTTTTGCGAGGTTTTCGACAGCCGCACTGTTTGGAACGATTTCGCCGCCTACGTCGGATACGTGGATGGCGAGCCCATCTGTACGGCGGCCACTATCATCGGAGGCGGTGTAGTGGGAGTCTACAACGTAGCCACCATGCCGGGGCGCCGGCGCGGGGGTTACGGCGAGGCCGTCATGCGGCATGCGCTGGAGCAGGCGCGCCGTGAGCACGGCCTGATGCGGACGATTTTGCAATCCACGCCGCAGGGGTTTGAGTTGTATGGGCGCATGGGATACCGGACGGTCACAAGCATCGGGGTGTTCTGTTCGTAGGAGGCTTAACTCAAATAAACCCGCGCCAACTCCGCGAAATCCGTCGGCGTCACCAGGTGGAACCGCACTTCCATCTTGGAGATGCGCTCCAAATCCTGGGTCATCTCGTCCGATGGCAGCTCCGGCCCCGCCACGAACAACTGTCCCTCCACCACCCGGAATGGCAGTACCCGCCACCGCCGCGAGACCTCCACGGGCACGGCGCGCGTGGCCGGTTCCGATATCTCGGACGGCGCCGGCACACCCAATGGCAGGTTCTGCTGCAGGCTCAGCGCCAGATACACATCCGCCTCGCTCAGTTTGCCGCGCCGCACCAGATATTCGCCAATCCGCTCGCCTGTGTCTTTGGATGCCAGCGCCTCGTCCACATCGGCCTGCATCACGAACTGCGATCCCACCAGAATCTGGCCCAACGGACGGATCTGCGCATCCAACGGCGCGGGGTTGGGATAGGCATGCTCGGTTTTGATCCAGACCAGCGGACGTCCGCGGATCTTTGCGTCGCAATAGAGCGCCAGCGCCCTTACGGTAGCCGCGCAGTTCAACCAATTCCCGATCAGCGCGCGCACTGGCACGCCCATCGCGAAACGCCACCCGTAGATGCGCCGCGAGCATAGCGCGCGCACACCCATCTGAAAGCCCGACAACACCAAGGTCGCCGAGAAAAGTCCTTGGATAGCCGGATGCCGCATACCAAACACCCAAGGGCGGCCTGCGATCTCACTCTCGCCCCACGTCACCGCTCCGTAAACGAACAACAGATTCAGCACCGGCGTCAGCAAATTCCCGGCCACCCCTTTGCGATCCCGCCAGAGCCAGTATAATTGGCGCGCGGGCGCGCGCCACCCGCGGCGCTCCCAGGATTGCAGCACGATCCCCATTACCCACCGCGCGCGCTGCCGCACCGCGGTACGGAACGTATGCGGAAAATATTCGCGGGTCGCCAGCAGGCCGTCGCCCTCCCGGCGCAGAGGCACGAACACCTGCGGACAGCCCATAGCGTGGATGCGCCAGCCGTTCTCGTAGTCTTCCGTGAGACACTCCTGATCGAACATGCGCTTGGAGTGCTCACCCGCCATTTTCTCCAGCACCGCACGCGAGAAGGCCGTGCCCACGCCATTGCCCGGCAGAAAACCGCCCCACATCTGCCGTACCGGAATGTCCTTGGTCTGAAACTCGGCGAACTCATCGCAGTATAATCCGTGGACCCATTGCCGCAGGGGCGTAGCCAACGGCAGCACGGGCACCTGCACCATGTCGTAGCGTCCGGCGAAGCAGTTGATCCAGCGCATCGATTCCGGGTGGATCACGTCTTCCGCGTCGTGCGTCACCACCATGTCGAAGCGCACGCCGTAGCGCTCTTCATGCGCCAACATGCGCTGATAGATCCAGTTGAGGCAATCGGCTTTGGATGTAGGACCGTCGTGGGGGCAAAGCGCCAGGTGTACTCGCGGGAACTTACGGCTGGCCTCGCGCACGGCTGCCGTTGTTTCCCAATCGTTAGGGTAGGCGCCCACGAAGAACTCGGCCGCATGATACATCGTGGCCGGGATATTCCGCTCCAGCATGCTGCCGATGACGGCATGCTCATGCCATAACGGCACGAAAATAGCTATCCGCCGGCGCGGCGCCGCGTCGACCTCCGCCGATGCGGGCCACGGGAACCAGGGGCGGCCAAACCAGTGGAACGCCACCCATCGATAGACGAACGCCGCATCCAACAGGAGGTCGTCCAGCCCGCTGACCAGGACGTATACCGCAAGCGGCACCAGCCACGCGGCAATCCAGGCGTCCAGGTTATACATCCGATAACGAAGTAGTGCTGGGATATGGGAAAAATCGCAGAAAACCGCGGAATGGCGCGTAGCCGAAGGGTAACGTCGCCCGCGCCGACGAATCCGCTATAATGGGTAGGTCCAACAACTGAGAGGAATTGTGTCGCTGCGTACCTTCTTTCGCCTATTCACGCACATTCAAATGATGCCCATCCTCGAGAGCGGCGAGGAAACCCTGGTCGGCGGGCAGGCCGTTATTGAGGGCGTCATGATGCGCGCCCCGCACAGCTATTGTGTGGCCGTGCGCAGGCCCAATGGCGAAATTGTGACCGAGCAGAAGCCGCTTGCCCGCATGTGCGAGCAGTACCCCATCTTCAAATATCCGATCGTGCGCGGCGTGGGCACGCTCTACCAGGCGATGGCCCTGGGCCTGCGGGCGCTGAAGTTCTCGGCCAATGCGATGCTGGAGACCGGGTCTCCGAAAGCGGAAGCCAAGGAACTCCCCAATTGGGCCATTAGTCTGAACATGCTGTTGTCCTTTGGATTCTTCGTTTTCCTTTATAAATTCGTACCGCTGTACGCCGTCACGGCGCTCGGGAAATGGTATCCGGTGCTGAAGGGCCGTATCGCTTTCAATGCCACCGATGGCGTAATCCGCATCGCCATCTTCCTGGCGTTCCTGTTCCTGATTTCGCGCATGAAGGATATCTACCGCGTGTTCGAGTATCACGGCGCTGAGCACAAGGTGGTCTTCAACTTCGAATCCGGACAGCCCGTGAATGTGCAAAATGCGCAGGCGTTCACCACCTTCCATCCGCGTTGCGGCACCAGTTTCCTGATGGTGGTGATGGTGGTCTCCATGGTGGTGTACACTCTGATTCCCTTCACCGGCTTCGGCATGAAACTGCTCAGCCGCGTGTTGTTGCTGCCATTCATCGCAGGCATCAGTTACGAGTTGATCCGTTTCGCCGCCAAGCGCCGCGGATCGTTCCTGGCCACCCTCACCGCGCCCGGACTGTGGCTGCAGCGCATCACCACCAAGCCGCCATCCGACGAGCAGGCCGCCGTCGCCATACACGCGCTGGAAGGCGCCATGGCCCTGGAAGAGTCGCAAGGCGGCGAACTCGTCATCGCTTAATTTGGCCTAAGATGGCTTAACGTCCATGCAATTCGTTCCCAAACTGCAGCAGATGGAGGTTCGCTTCGAAGAATTGACGCGCCAAATGGCGGACCCGTCGCTGATGGCCGATGCCACGGAATACCGCAAAGCCGCCAAGGCGCGCAGCGATTTAGCCGAAGTTGTGGACAAGTATCGCGCATGGAAAAAGGCCGCCAGCGAACTCGATCAGGCCCGTGGCATGTTGCAGGAGCAGGATCCGGATCTGCGCTTGATGGCCATCGACGAAGCCGCGCGCCTGGAGCCGGAACTGGCGCGTATCGAGCAGGAGATCAAGGTCCTGCTGCTGCCCAAGGATCCCAACGACGAGAAGAACGTGGTGCTCGAAATCCGCGCCGGCACCGGCGGCGACGAAGCCACCCTGTTCGCGGCGGAGATTTTCCGCATGTACTCGCGCTATGCGGAAACGCAGCGCTGGCGCATTGAGGTCACATCCGCCAGTGAATCGGCGGCCGGCGGTTTGAAGGAAGTCATCGCGCTGGTCAGCGGCGACCGCGTTTTCAGCAAGCTCAAGTATGAAAGCGGCGTGCATCGCGTGCAGCGCGTGCCGGTCACCGAGCAGCAAGGGCGGGTGCATACTTCGGCCATTACGGTGGCGATTCTGCCCGAAGCCGACGAAGTTGAAGTGAAGCTCGATCCCAAGGATATCCGCATCGATACGTTCTGCTCGTCCGGCCCGGGCGGTCAGTCGGTGAACACCACGTATTCGGCGGTGCGCATCACGCACTTGCCTACCGGCCTGATTGTCTCCTGCCAGGACGAAAAATCGCAGATCAAGAATCGCGCCAAAGCCGAGCGCGTGCTGCGCTCCCGCCTTTACGAAATCGAGCTGGAAAAGCAGCAGGCAGCGCTGGGCGCGGAGCGCCGCAGCATGGTGGGCACGGGCGACCGCAGCGAGAAGATCCGCACTTACAACTTCCCGCAGAACCGTCTCACCGATCATCGCATCGGCCTTACGCTGCATCAGCTCGATCTCGTGATGCAGGGCCGTCTGCAGCCAATCGTCGACGCGCTCATCGCCCACTACCAGGCCGAGCAGTTGAAGGGTGGCGACGACGACGCGGCGCAAGCGGCGTAATTCAGACGAACAAAATCCGCATCGGGGATTCAACTTCGACAGTGCTCTTCACCTCGTCGGAAAGCTCGCCCGTCTCCGGATGGCGCGCGAACACACTGATCGAATTCGAATCCTGATTGGCCACCAGCATCCACCGCTCCGTGGGATCGAGCGTGAAATTGCGCGGCGTCTTACCGCCGCAATTCGACCGCTTCATCGCCGTCAGCTTG
>DATNMW010000318.1:0-4092 GCA_035602155.1 Bryobacteraceae bacterium
TCCGTGGCAGGATTGTAACTTTCGACGGTCGCGAGGCGTTTGTTCGGGTTGCCGTTAACGCCGCCAATAACGTAAATGATTCCGCCGCTTACCACGGCTGGCATGCTGGACCTTGGAGTTGGCATGGGGGATTTCGTTGACCATGTGTTGCTGGTGGGGTCGAAGGCCTCCACGACGGTCAAGTAGTCATAATTACTATTCGCCGCTCCACCGATGACGTACAGAATATTGTTGACGACGGCGCTCGCCTGGCCGTAGCGCGCAGTCGGCATCGGTGCGCCCGTCGTCCAGGTGTTGGTCTCCGGGTTGTAAATTTGGTTGATGCTAACTGTGGCGCTGTTGGTAGCGCCACCGACTACGTACACGGTGCCGCCGATCACTCCGGTAGCAGGGCCCTGAAGCGCCGTCGGCATGGGGGCGCCTGCTGTCCAGGTATTGGGGCCCTGCGCGTAGGCTGGGATCTGCGCGCTCGCCGCTATCGCTGCGGCCAAGAAAGCTGCCGCGCACAGAAGCCGTCCGTTGCATGTGCGGCGGCCTATCGTACGCTTGGGTTTTGCCATCTCGAATCTCATTTTCTTGTTCTCCTTTTCTTGCCTGCGCAAAGTTAGTTCGGCTTCCCCGGGGGCGAAAGCGAATCCCGTTCGCGCGCGTCCCGCTGCCTTAATCTCCGTAATCCCCGGACTTTCTGGCCCAAGAATTTCCGGGCATATTTGCAAACCCTTCACTTACGGAATGCAAGATCAAGGCGTTATGTGACAGGCGGCGCTCAATTCCCGACCGCTGATTTTTTTTCGACGGATCGCCGCCGGCATGCGCAACCCCGCTGCCGCGAATTTGCTAAACTTTCCTATGCCCACTTACTAATACGGAAAAGGGAGTGGAGAAACCGTCATGCCGAGGCGAAGATCCGCGAAATCCGGTTCGGACGCCAGCGGCGCGGGGGGCCTGCCCTTGGCGCACGAATCCGATCCCGGCGTGCAGCGGCGGCACGCGCTGGACGGTCTGTTCAGCGCCACTTATGCGGAGTTGCGCCGCATGGCTGCCGCCGTAAAGCGCGCGGACGCCAACGCCACCATTAGTACATCCACACTGGTGCATGAGGCCTGGATCAAACTGGCCGTCGCAGCGGGCCAGGCGCCGGAATCCGAACTGCACTTCAACGCCTGGCGGCGCGCGTCATGCGCCAGATAGTGATGGATGAAGCCCGCCGGCACCTGGCGGACAAACGTGGCGGCGGGCGCAGCTTGGTCACCTTGGACGATTCGCTCAGCGTGCCGGTCACCTCGAACCAGGATTTGCTCCGGCTGGACGCCGCACTTGACGCGCTCGCCGCAGTCAGCCCCCGCCAGGCCGAGCTGGTGCAGATTCGGTTCTTCGGCGGCCGCGATGTGACCGAAGCCTCCGCCTTACTGGGCGTCTCGGAGGCTACCGCATTACGCGACTGGCGGGTGGCCAAGGCGTGGCTGGCGTCCGCGTTGCGCAAGACGCACTGATTGGTTTGAAGGAGCTTTCAGATGGACAGCGCGCGCTGGGAACGCATCCAGGAAATCTTTCACCGTGCATCGGACATACCTCCCGCGGAGCAGCCGGAATTCCTGCGCACGGCATGTGCCGGCGACCAAGCTCTGATGGCGGAACTCCTGGCCATGCTGGAGGAAGACGCCCGCGGCGCGCCAGCGCTCGACGAAGAATTGCCGCATGCAGTGCGCAACCTGCTGGAGAAACCCCGCGCCGCAGCCGCCGAAGGCGAGTTTGGCCCCTACCGGATCATACGGCACCTTGGCGAGGGCGGCATGGGCGTCGTGTATCTGGCCACGCGCGAGGACATCGGCAGCCTGGTCGCGATCAAGCTGCTACGTGACGGGCTGCTCTCACCGGAGCGGCGGCGGCGCTTCGCCAGCGAACAAAAAACGCTGGCCCGGCTGGATCATCCCCTGATTGCGCAGATTCACGACGCCGACACGCTGGACGACGGCACCCCCTGGTTCGCCATGGAGTATGTCGAGGGCCAGCCCATCACGGACGATTGCCGCGCGCGCGCCTGCTCCATCGATGAGCGGCTGCGGCTCTTCCGTTCCGTCTGCGAAGCGGTGCAATACGCGCACCGGCAAACCATCGTCCACCGCGATCTCAAGCCGTCCAACATCCTGGTCAAGCTGGACGGAACGGTGAAGCTGCTGGATTTCGGCATCGCCAAACAATTGCCGGGCACTGAGGGGCAAGTGGAACAGACCCGCACCGAGTTGCGGCCTATGACACTTCCCTATGCGTCGCCGGAGCAGATTCGCGGCGATCCGCTGGGGACCCAAACCGATGTCTATTCGCTGGGCGTCATCCTGTATGAGCTGTTGGCCGGCCAGCTTCCCTTCGACTTTTCGAACCGGAGCCGGACGGAGGCCGAGCAGACGATTCTGGGCCGCGACCCGGACCCTCCTTCCACGGCCGCCCGGCGCATGTCCGCTTCCAAGACGGCTTGGGCCGATCTGGACACCTTGTCGCTCACCGCGATGCATAAGGACTTGCAGCGGCGGTACCGGTCGGTTGAAGCGCTGATACGCGATATCGATCATTACCTGAAAGGCGAACCGCTGGAAGCGCGGCCGGACAGCCTGCCTTACAGGCTGGGCAAATTCGTACGGCGCAACCGGCGCGCGCTTTCCGCGTCGGGCGCCGCCGCCGCGATTTTCGTTGCCCTGGTAGTGTTTTTCGTGGTGCGGTTGGCCAAAGCGCGGAACGCCGCTTTGGCGGAGGCCACCCGCACCCAGCGTATCGAGCGGTTGATGCTGAACATGTTCGACGGAGGCGACAAAGCGGCCGGGCCGGCCGACAGTTTGCGGGCCGTAACGCTGCTCGATAGGGGCGCCCAAAGCGCCCGGACCCTGAACGCGGAACCGGCGGTGCAGGCCGAGTTGTATCAAACGCTCGCGAACATGTATCAGAAGCTGGGCAAGTTCGACCAAGCCGATGCGTTGTTGCGCGCGTCGCTCGAGCGGCGCAAATCCATTGCGGGACCGGACAGTCGCGATGTGGCCGGCAGTCTGGTCGCGCTGGGGCTGCTGCGGCTGGAGCAGGGACAACTCGCGGAGGCCGAGCGATTCGCGCGGGAGGGGCTCGCCATGGATCGGCGGCGCCTAGCGCCGAACGATGCCGCGGTGGCCAAGGACCAGTCCGCCTTGGGCCGGGTGCTGGAAGAACGCGGCGCCTACGACGAGGCGATCAAGGTTCTCGACGATGCCGTGCGCATCCAATCGGCGCGGCGCGAAGCGACCACGGATCTCTCCGATAGCATCAGTTGGCTGGCGACCGCGCATCTATATCTCGGCCACCGCGCCCAGGCGGATTCCCTGTTCGAGCGGGCGCTGGCCATGGATCGCGAGCTTTACGGCGCCGTTCATCCGCGCGTCGCCGGCGACCTTTATAACCTCGGTGTCGTCCAGCATGACTTGGGCCGCGATGCCGATGCAGAGCGGAGCTACCGCCAGGCCCTGGACATCAATCAATCCTGGTATGGCAAGGAGCACCCCGACTCCGCCCTGATGATGGCAGCGGTCGGGCAGTCTCTGATCTATCAGGGACACTACGACGAGGCGGCGCCCTTGCTGCAACAGGCCCTGGCCATTCAGGAGGGCATCTTCGGAAAAGTGCATCCCCAGGTGGCGATTGCCCTCAACCAATTGGGAGTCCTGGAGCTGCGGCGCGGGCACTTCGCCGAGGCCGAGAGAGATTTCACGCGCATGGCCGATATCAATCGGCAGGTATATGACGACCGGCACCCGCTAGTAGGCGTCGCGCTCCTGAACCGCGGTCAAGTGTATCTCGAAGAGAAAAGCTACGCCCGTGCCGAGCAATCGTTTCGCGAAGCCTTGGCGCGTTTCATTGAAAAGCTGCCGGCCGGGCACTCCAACACCATGATCGCGCAGCTCAAGTTGGGTCACACCCTGGTGCTGGAGCGGCAGTATAAGAATGCGGAAAGCCATCTGTTGGCCGGATACGACGTTCTGGTCAAACAGCCAGACCCGTCCGCGCCACGACTCAAAGACGCACGCACGGATCTCGCCACTGTTTACGACGCATTGCACGAGCCCGCGCAAG
>DATNMW010000319.1:0-18181 GCA_035602155.1 Bryobacteraceae bacterium
GACCGAATCTATTGGATTCATCGAGTCTCAGCGCTATACGCTCTCCGGAACGCTGCAAAACGCGATTTGCCCCCGTCTCAAGAGCGGCCATGCGGCGAGCCGGCTTCCCGCTCAGCGAGTGACGGCGTGCGATTCGCTCAGCAGCGGCGGCGTATCGGCCTCGTGCCGATGGAAAAGAAAGTGCTTTACATCCGGCCAGAATTCCTTCATCTCCTGCGAGAACGCATCCGTGGCGCAGGCAATCCCGAGCCTTTCAATGTTGCTGCCCACCGTACGCGTATCGGGATAGTAGGCGTTCGCTATAGCGACGGCCGCGCCATTCCCCAGCCATTCTGAAAAGTTGAATTGCCGGCCGCCGCTGTCGGTTCGGCTGACGAAAATACGCGATGCGGCGTATCCCACCCGGTACAGCTTTCCACCGCGGCGCTTGCCGATCCGGAAATAGCGCGGATCCTGGTGCAGCAGAGTGGGCATAAAGCTCTCCGTCATCATGTTGCCGATGACCTGGTCGGCCAGGGCCGTGCCATACCGCCTTGCGTAGCCCTTCATGCCCTGCCCGAACGATGGATTTTGATCTTCAAGCTGGTAGAGGAGCGCAAACGCTCCGGCTACCGGATAGACGGGCCAATCAAACGAGTCCTTCAAGCCGATGAGCAGCTTTTGGCGGCTGGTAATCGGCTGAAACGGCACGTTGCCATCGGTGGTCCGGTAGTTTGGAAACACGCCGAAGACCCGCTTGTCTTGTTTCTCCGGTGGGGCGGTACTGGCCGCGTCCGGCGGATTCTGGGCGGGTAGCACCGGCTGAGCGCCATCGGAGCCGGCCGGCTTTTTGGAACTCGATCCGTCCGCGGATTGCGCCTGCACGGGCATCAACGCCAGCAGTGACACGACGATGACGGATAGGAGGCGGAAGTATAATGTCATGAAAGAGTTTCCGGTCAAGAATCCCGAAGTGTTACACCAGAGCTAGTTGATGTGATGCGATTTCCTACGCGATGGTTACGGATATCGCTTCCGCAGCGAAGGTACGGCGAAGATCGGCTCAGGTGTTTGCCTTAATCGCCAGCACCGCATCCAACACCGAGCCGGTGCGGCGGCCCTCCACCGAAGCGAAGCCCGCAGCGCGCAACAGCGCGCCGTACTCAGTTAGCGCGCGCTCGCGGCCCTCTGTACAAACTAGCATGTTGAGCGATTGCAGCTGTGCGGACAAGGGTCCCGATTTGTCCTCGTCCAGCAGCTTCTCGGCGATAAGGAGCGCGCCTCCCGCCGGCAGCGCGTCGTGAATCTTCGACAGCAGCCGCCGGATTTGGTCCTCGCGCCAATCGTGCAAAATGCGGCCGAGAGAATACAGGTCGGCGGCCGGCAGATCGTCGCGGAAAAAGTCTCCGGCGATGGTCTCAATGCGATGCCGCGCGGGCGATGCGGCCACGTAATCCCGCGCCATCCCGATTACCGGGGGCAGGTCGAATACGGTCGCGCGCAGTAGAGGATACCGCTCGCAGGCGGCCATGGCCAGATGTCCGGTGGCGCCCCCCAAGTCCGTTATGCGGCGGAATCGCGAGAGATCGAAAGCCGCGACCACCGCCGCCGAGCTCAACTGTCCAAAGCCATGCATCCCGCGCAGGAAACTGCGGCGCCGCGCATCGGTCTTGAAGAAGTTGTCGAACAGGGGGCCCTGCCAGCCGAAGGTTTGGGTCCAGCGATGCGTGCCTTCGCGAACGGCATCTTCCAGGTGCTCCCACATGGGGTACAGCGCTTCGTTGGAATAGAGCACATAACCGGTCAGGGAGAGCGGGCTGTGGTCGCACAGGTAAGTTTCGGCGATGGGCTGGTTGGCGTAAGCGCCATCCCCCTTGTCGAGCAGACCCATTCCCACGCAGGCGTCCAGCAGACGCTCCAGAGGGCCGGCTATGGCGCCAGGTCCGAGCAGGCGCGCGGCAAGGCTTGGCGCGTCCGCGCGGGGGCTTTCGTGCAAAGCCTCGAACACGCCCAGCGAGACGGCCGCGAACATGGCCTTCGAGCGGCGGAAGGCGTCGATCAATTCCAGGACGGGGGCTGGGTCGGAAACGCTCATGGGGAACCTCGGAAGTGGTCATAGCCCAGCGCCGGCAGCGGTTTGCCCAACAGATATACGGCGCCTGCCTGGCCGCGGCGCATGACACCGATGCGGGTCAGCGGAATACTTCCAAGGCGCGGGGGCACTTTAACGCGCGACCCCACGGTGAATAGCAGTTCGTAATCTTCGCCGCCGTGCAGGGCCTGCTCCGGATTGGCGCCCGGAAATCGGGGCGGCGGGTCGATGGCGGCTTCCAGCCCGGATGCCAGCGCCATGCGGCGCAAGTCCAACGAGATTCCGTCGCTCAAGTCGATGGCGGCCGATGCGCCGATGCGTTCCCGGAGAAAGACGCCCAGTGCCAGGCGGGGCTGCGGGCGCAAGTGGCGCAGCCAAGCCTTGCCCGTTCCGCTTCCGAGACCCAGGGCGGAGCCGCCGAGCCGCCCGGAGACGTAGATCGAATCGCCGGCGCGGGCGCCATCGCGCCGTAGCGCGGCGCCCCGTGGAACCGCCCCGCAGACCACGATGTCGCAGCCCGTCTTGGCAGAGTGGGCGAGGTCGCCACCCGCCAGCGGCGCGCCGCAGATACGTGCGAGGCGCAGCAATCCGGTATAGAAACGGTCGATCCAGCGGCGGTCGGCGCGTGGACCGGCGGCGAGCGAAAGCAGGCAGAAGCGCGGCACGCCTCCCATGGCGGCGATATCGCTCAATCCGCGCGCCAAGGCCTTGTGCCCCAGTGCTTCGGGAGGATGGGTTGCGTGGCGGAAATGCACGTCTTCCAGCAGCAGATCGGTGGTGAACAGCAGGTCCTCCCGGGCACCCGGTGGGCGGTAGATTGCGCAATCGTCGCCGATGCCCAGGGCCAAGCCGCGCTGCCCGGGCAAGCGCGCCCGGCGGCGGATGGATTCCAGGATTTCGAGCTCGCTGCCGGAACCGCCGGCCGGGAGGCCTGTCCGATTGTCGCGCATCTGATTCCTCCGCAAGATTTTATACCAAAATGGGCTTGACCGCACGATTGCCATCTGCGATAATTCCAAGTGCTAGTTTCGAAATGGTTGTTTGTCCCGCGCCACCGAAAGTCCAGAGAGCTACGAGCTTCGGCTCGTAGCTTTTTCGTTTTGGAGCCCTCTTTGGGGTTGCTTTTGGAAGTTGGGCGAACAATGAATCAGGAGAAGAAGCAGTGAGAGAAAAAGGCATCGTGAAATGGTTTAACGCCGCGAAAGGCTATGGTTTCATCCAGAGAGGCAGCGGCGATGACGTGTTCGTACACTTTTCGGCTATCCAGGCCAACGGCTATCGTTCCCTGGATGAGGGCGCGGAGGTAGAGTTCGAGGTGAAGCAGGGGCCCAAGGGACTGCAGGCCGAGAACGTAGCCAGGGTCTAAATTCCAGGTGGTCCAAAATTTCTGCGGAGGAAGGGCCCCGTTAGTGGGGCCCTTTTTCATTTGGGCGGCCTGAGAGCGGGACCTGGAGGTCCGCCCCACTATGGTTCCAAGACCAACTGCACACGATTGCTTTCCTGCCCGTCCGCGGCGATATACAGCTCCGCCGGACCTGCATTGACGAGTTCCGGCAGTTGCACCTCAACTAGATAGAACCCGATATAACCCGGGGCTAGGGCGGCGCGCGTGACTTGCACCGGGACGCGATCCAAATAGGCCTTGACGGTGGCGGCCACTACCGGCGGATTCTCCAGCGGCGCGGCCATCCCCGTGGGCCAATCCGGCCGCACTTTGCCCAAGCCCGTGGCCAGAATCTGTAGCCGGGAACCGGAGTGCGCGGCGCTGCGGCCATCCAGCACCAGACCGCTGTCTCCATCCAGGATCATGGGTGAACCGTCGCGGCTCACGAAAATGGCCGGCGACACGGCTTGCACAGGCAATCCCAGGGTGAAATGTCCCGCAGCGGTATCCAAGGCGAGGGAGAGATTGGCGGCCGAGGTTTCAAACGGCACTTGAATCTGCGTCTCCGCTTCGGAAGCAGCCAGCACAGGGAAGCTCAACGATCCGGAGTTGGCCGCGCTGACGCGCCCTCCCACGACGCTGATCAGGGACCCCGGCGCGGCGGCGCGCGAACTGAAGTCAGCCGCGTTCACCAAGCGTAAGGTGCGCAGGCGATGCGGTGCGGTTGTAGCATAAACTCCATAGCCATCCAAGGCGGCATAAAGCTGATCGCCGTTGGCATCCAGCTTGACGTCGGCCGCCGCAGCGGGCGGAAGACTTCCGGAGATAGGTGTCCAGGTCACGGCAACCGGGCCCGCATTCTCCAGATCGGCGAACGCAAAGAAGATGCCTTTATCGGTAGCCACGTAGACCGCACCGGCGCTACGCACCGCAGTCACGCCCCGGGCGGGAACATCCGGCAGATTGGAAGTCAGATCGTCCCAGAATCCGCCGGTATTGGTGGTGCGTAAAACATGTACGCCAGAGCCGCCTAAGACCGCCAGGGCCACGCGCGGCTCGGTGGGATCGGCATAGATGCGCTCGACGGGCGCATTCGCGCCGGGTCGGGAGGCGGTCCAGGTCACACCGGCGTCCAATGAGATCCATATGCGGCCGTCCGCCGCGCCCGCGTAAACGGTCTGATCGGACGCAGCCACGGCGGTAATGCTTGTTCCCAGCGTCTGAGACGCGCGGCGCAATGCCTGATCTTCCGACTCAGACTGGGCATCGGCGGTTGGTTGCCAGGCCTCCGCGCCAGGGGGCAACTCCGTCGGCCCGAGGCCGCGCACCAGGATGCGAGTCCCGTGGGTACCGGTGGGGGTGGCTAGAATCCGGCTGACCGGCAGGTTCGGCAACTGCAGATTCAACCCCGCCCACGACAGCCCTCCATCCATGGAGCGCCAGACGCCGAAGTCGTTGGCCACGGCCAATTGGTCTGGGTCGCCGGGAGAAACGGCTACACTGCGCTGGCCTGGGCCAATAATCGATTGACTGCGGAAAGCAGTCAGGTTCGACCATGAATGGCCTCCATCGTCGGAGCGGTAGAGTTGCGTCCCCAGGGCGTAGATGCGTCCCGGGGCGGCGGCGGCGAGGGCCAGCCTGGCGCCGGGTTCGGGCAAGCGATCCACGGCGGGCGCCGGCGCATCGGCAGGTTCGGAGACGGCTTGGGCCAGGGTCCATTTCTCAAAATCGGCGGTTTCGAAAACCTGTCCGGCAGAGGTCCGGGCATAGAGCCGGACGCCGTCCAGCGAGTACCAGACCGATTGTACGGGTCCGGTTGCCGGCGAAGCCAGCCCGACTTCCATCGCCGGGTAGCCCACCCGGCGCCACTGCACCGGAGCGGTCTGCCCCGCCACAATACCGACCGCCAGCGATGCTACCAAGAGATAACGCCAGCCCGAAACTGTTCCTTTGTGACACACAGCCGAGTCCTATTTTAACCTATCCGGCGCCGCCTGGATACTCCAAAGAGTTGAATCGATGGAATTTGTGAAGTACTTTTCATGCGGCGCGCGATTTGCCTTGCAACTTTGGTGCTAGACTAGGGTTTCAAATCGTACCACTCACTAAGGATGGTGCGAATAGTACCAAGGTTGTCTCATGTTTCCGCGTAGGTTGTACAGGACGGCGCACTGGCTGCGGTGGGCGGCGGCTTGCATCTGCCTTGTCCTGGCCGTTGTTCCGCTTGTCCCGGTCCGGGCCGAAAGCGGCGCAGCCAAGGTGATCACGCTGAATGGGCAGGTTTCGGTACTGCGCGACGACTCGCCTTGGGTACTTAGCGTCGGCGATTCGATACAGCCGCGCCAAATCGTCATAACGGGACCAGACGGCTACGCGGTGTTCCAGGTTTCGGATGGCAGTACCTTCGAAGTTTTCCCCAATGCGCGCGTAGTCTTCCGCGAGAATCCCGGCTCATGGAAAGACCTGCTGGATATTCTGCTGGGACGCGTGAAGGTCCACATTCAGAAGCTGGGCGGGCAACCGAATTACAACCGCGTGCGCACGCCGACAGCGGTGATTTCGGTACGCGGCACGATCTTCGACGTGGCCATTGAAGACGAGGACGATACCACGCTGGTAAGCGTCGAGGAAGGGCAGGTGGGAGTTCAACACCTGCTGAAGCCCGGCCCCGAGCGCATTTTGAACCAAGGCGAATCGATCCGGGTCTATCGGGACCAGCCGTTGGCCGCGGCCCCGGTGGATAAGAATGGGGCGATTCGCGCGCTGCTACAGCGGGCCGAGCAAGTCCTGTATGAGATCGTGTACCGGACGCCTATGCCGGGATCGGTCCCTGGGAATGGTTGCCCCATCCCTTCGGCCTGCACTCCGGACAAGAAGAATCCACCGCCGCCGCCGACTGTGCCGCCACCCCCTGCGCCGGCGCCACCGCACTAGCTAGAGTAGGAGATTGCGCACACCCTTACGTATGACGATCGCCTCGTGATGCTGGTTTTGGGAGTCGGGCTGAGAGTAGGAGTCACGGATGCAACCCCTGCTGTCGAAGATGCTTCCTGTACGCTTCGATAATTGCTTCCGGTATTTCGTGGTGCCACGTGCACCCGGAGCCTTGTTCGAGAAATGTTTCGCCACAGTTCAAGGAACCATTTTGACATCCCCGCGGTTTATCACTTTCCCGTTCAAATGAATGGGGTTCTCCGATAACGTGCCGCCTATTCCGACTTCTTAGGAATCTTAATATCCAACCTCTTGATCTTCTGGTTCAACGTAGACAGCGGCACATGCAAACCAGCGGCAGCTTCGGTCTGGCTGCCGTTATGCTGTTCCAACCGCTCCAGAATAATGCGCCGCTCGAAGTCGGCCACGATCTCAAACAGCGACGCGTCGGCGGGCAGCGTGCCGCCTTCTGCGCGGCGCAAACGGATGCCGCTCGATTGCAGCAGGTGATCGGGGAGCACATCCAGCGGCACGGACGGATCGGTGGCCAGCACCACGGCGCGCTCCACCGCGTTTTCCAGTTCGCGCACGTTCCCGGGCCAGTTGTGCTCCATCAGGATCTGCATCACTTCCGGCTGGAAAGTGAGGATTGAGCGGCCGTGCTGGTCCAGGTATTTTTCGTTCTCCAGGCAATATTTGGTGAAGAAGTGGCTGACCAGCGCGGGGATATCTTCCTTGCGTTCGCGCAGCGGCGGCAGCACGATGTTGATCACGTTCAGCCGGTAATACAGATCCTCGCGGAAGGTGCTCTCGTCCACGCGCTTCTTCAGGTCGTCGTTGGTGGCGGCCAGGATGCGCACGTCCACGCGCACAGGCTCTGTCGCGCCCAGCGGGATGAATTCCTTCTCCTGGATGACGCGCAGCAGCTTGGCCTGCATGTCCGGCGAGATGGTGCCGATCTCGTCGAAGAAAATGGTGCCGTGGTCGGCCACTTCGAAGTAACCCTTCTTGGTGTGGATGGCGCTGGTGAATGCGCCCTTCACATGGCCGAACAGCGTGGACTCCAGTAGGTCGGCGGGCAGCGAGCCGCTGTTTACCGGTACGAACATGCGGTCCGCGCGGGGCGAATTGGTGTGGATGGCTTTGGCGATCAGTTCCTTGCCGGTGCCGGTTTCGCCTGTAATCAGGATGGTGGAGCGGCTGCTCGAAACCTGCCCTACCAAGTCGAGCAAGCGCAACATGCGGTCGCTCTTGCCGATGATGTTGGGGAAGCTGTAGCGCTGCTTCAGGGCGCGCTTCAGGTGCGTGTTCTCGTATTCCAGGCGCCGCTTGGAGATCATGCGGTCGATCTCGATCAGCAGCTTTTCGTTGTCCCAGGGCTTGGAGAAGTAGTCGTTGGCCCCTAACTTCAAGGCCTCCACGGCGGCTTCCACGGACCCGTAGGCGGTGATCATGAAGATGGGGGTTTCGCGGTCGCGCCCGCGCACATCGCGCAGCACATCCATGCCGGAGCGGTCGGGCATCATGAGGTCGAGCAGCACCATGTCGTACGCGCGCGATTCGATCTTGCGCAGGCCTTCGGTACCGTTCGCGGCCAGATCCACGGCATAGCCCTCCATGTGGAGGAGAGTTTCCAGGCCTTCGCGGATATCCATTTCGTCATCCACTACGAGTACGCGGCCTTTGTCGGTTGAGGCGGACGGTTCGGGTGCTGACATTTCAGGCGGCATTTACAGGTTGTTTGGAGGCGGACAGGCTGGAGGCCTGTCCGCCTGTCCTGGACCACGGCAGCCGAAGCTGGAACCGGGTACCCCCCTGGCGGCTGGAGACCTCGATGGAACCCTTGTGCTCCTGGACGATCCCGTAGGTCACAGCCAGGCCCATGCCGGTGCCTTTGCGCATCCCTTTAGTGGTGAAGAACGGATCGTAGATGCGCTGGATATGCTCGGGCGAGATACCGTGGCCGGTGTCGGAAACATCCACGCGCGCGCCGGATTCCTCGGCCCAAGTTCGCACCGAGAGCACGCCCCCGCCATCCATGGCATCGCGCGCGTTGAGGAACAGATTCAGGAAAACCTGCTGCAGCTTGCCCGCGTTGCCGTGCACGGGCGGCAAGCCGCCGGCGAGATCCAGCTTCACTTCCACGCCCACCTTCTGAATCTGATGTTCGAGTAAGGACATGGTTTCGCGGACCACTTTGTTCAGGTCCACGTCGCCGAACGACGTGGTGGAGGTGCGCGAGAAATTCAGCAGCGAATTGACGATCTCGCTGGCGCGGAAGGTTTGCTTGGCGATCTTGTCCAGAAGGATGGATTTCTGGTCGTCGTTGGCTACCTGCTTGGCCAGCATCTGGGCGTAAGTGGAGATCACCGCCAGCGGCGTGTTGACTTCGTGGGCTACGCCAGCCGCCAGCAGGCCGATGCTGCTCAGTTTATCGGCCTGGACCAAGCGCTGCTCCAGTTCGGCGCGGTCGGTGACGTCGTCGAAGATGATCAGGCGGCCGATTTGTTCGAAGTCTTTCGAGACCAGCGGGGCGATGGCTACGTTGAGCGTCGAGTGTGCTCCATTCTGGGAACTGTTGCCCCCATTACCGTTAATGGGCACAGGATCGCGGCTCGGCAGCGCGGACAGCGCTGTGGGATGCAATTCAAACTTATAAATGTGGTGAATGCCAGTCTGCCCGCGCACGCGCTCGAACTGGTCCGCCAGGTCGGCGGGGAACAGCTCCGCCAGTTTGCGTCCGACGGCGGACTGCCGGGGAATGCCGGTAAGCCTTTCGATTTGGGTGTTCCAGCTCTCGACGCGGTCTTCCAGGTCGGCCGCCAGGATGCCCACGTTGATGGATTCGACGATGTTTTCGCTGAACTCCTTGAGGCGCTCGTACTCCTCCATCTTGCGCTGCAGGGAGCGGTAAAGGGTGGCGTTCTCGATGGCGATCCCCACATATCCCGAGATAGTGGCTAGCAGTTCCACGTCCACCGTGGAGAGGAAGTCGCCGCTTTCGGTTCGGCTGACTCCCAGGTACGCTATGGTTCTGCCGCGCACGGTGCAGGGGAGGTAGTAGGTCAAATCCAGATCGGCGATGGCGGCGCGCATCGAAGGCGGCCAACTGCGCGACACGGCGTCCAGTTGATGACGGGTGCGCTCGAAGAAGATATAGGGCTGCGGCAGATCCCAGTTCAGGAAGCTCAAATCCAGTTGATCGGAAGTCATCTCCGGCGCTCGGCGGCGCGCGCCCATCGACATCTTCAGGCGAAATGCCGGCTTATCGTTGGGGCGTTCCTCCGCCAGAAACACGGCCATGTGCCGGATGGAGAGAGTCTGCAGCAGGCGGTCGCAGACCGAATTCAGCATGGCGTCCAGATCGGTCTCCGCGTTCAACTCGCGGGCGAACTCTACCAGGGTCCGGCGGTAATCGTAGCTGTCGCGATAGAAATGCTTGTCGAGCCGCTCCTGAATCCAATTGCGAATGGGCTGGAACAGGAAGGCGGCCACCAGCATCACCGCGATCAGGCCGGTGTTGCCCACATCCTTGAAGTTCTTTTGCACCAAGCTGCCGAGCGAGAACACGATGCCGTAGAACGCCGCCAGCACGCACACCGTGGCCAGCGTGTAGGCGTAGCCGCGCCGGAAGAGAATATCGACATCCATCAGCCGGTAGCGCGCGATGGCATACGCCAGGGTCAGCGGGATGAGCGCCATCGACAGGACCGAAAGCCGCATGTATTGGTTGGGCAGCATCCCCAACGCGTAGGGCGCCACGTACAGGATGGCGAAGGGCAGGATGCCGCAGAAGGCGCCGTTGCGCAGCCACTTCAACTGCTGGCGCACGATAGGGTCTTCGGCTTTGCGGTAAACCAGGCTCAGCGCCAACCCGCCCAGCAGGTAGGGAAGCACCAGCAGCGGCTGCCAGATGCGGTCGAGCATCCAGCGCATCTCCAACGGCGAGATGCCGATCTGCAAAGTGCCTGACGTGACCGCCATCCACAGCGCGAAGATCAGGGCGGGTGGCAGGTAGAGGGCGGCCACCGCCCACGGCTTGGAGCGGAGCCAGCGGTGCGGCTCCGGAAAAGTCAGGCAAAAATGCAGAAAAACGGTAGGCGCGAGCAGTCCGGCCGCAACGTTGCAAAAGTAAATGACTTTATCGAAGCCGTTCAGCTTGCCGGTGTAATGGAAGCAGAACAGGATGAACGAGACCAGGCACAGAACGTAGAAATGGCGCGCCATGTGGGCGCTGCCGCGCCGGTAATAGACGAATAGCCCGATGAGCAGGTACGCCGCGCCCACCATGTACTGGTAGGTGACCGCGGGATCGAGCGGCTCTTCGCGGACGTACACGTCTGCTTTAAACTCGACGCCGTGCCGGCTGGCGATGTACTCCGCCTTATTCCAGGCCCCCACGCGCGCCAGAACTTGGGGAACGTCGACCGCCTTGGCGGTGGCGGCGCCGCTGATCTTGATCAGGGTGTCGCCGTTCTTGAGACCGGCTTTGGCGGCGGGCCCATCCGGATCGATGTGGAGGGCTTCCACGCGGCTCCCGCGATCCACCCAGACCGCGCCATCGTCGGCCAGGCGGAACTTGTGCTGCTGCTGGAAATTGATGACGGCGGAAGCAGCGGCGGCGATTGTCAGGATGGTCAGGATCGCGGTTGAGAGCTGAAATTTGAGTTCCTGAAACATTCACACCGCCGTTACGTGCTGCCGGGGCACACTGCTACCACTTGTTCTGGCAGAGCACGTTGCATGCCACCCACCATCATCATACTAGTATATTTTTCTTGGACTTATCTCCGATGGGGCAGGGGGAATCCGAAAATCGGGAGAAGCCACTACGCGGAAGCGTAGGGGTGGGGGAGCGCCGCGCGGCGTTGGTGTGTCTTCCGCATCGCGGCGCTCGGTTGAGGGGACGTCAGCGCGGCGGTATCCGGTACGCGATGCCGAACGCTGGATGCGTGGCCCAGCCATGGACCGTCGGTGGCGTCACCATAGTGCCGGTAGGAAACGTTTCGCCTACGAAGTAACCGCCGCCGAACTGCTGATACCGCCCGTTGTGGAATCCGACAAGGAACGCGAATCGCTGAATGCCGAACGAGACGCCTTCAAAGAATTCCGCGTCCGGTCCCCCGTTATTCGGGTTGATTGCCACTCCCTCCGCCAACCCAATGGAGCAGAGATAGCCTACCGGGTGCCAGGGCTCGCCGTTCTCCGCCCACGGGCAACGAAAGTTCTTGAGACGCTCCTCGACCAATACCACAGGCATGAATTGGTAAGCGGATTTGCTCGTATACCCCAGGAGGGTTTGGGGCCCGCAGGCTGGCGGCGTGGCGCCGGCCGGCGCCATCGCAGCCATCGCAACGCAGGTGGCCTCCTGGGTCTGCGTATAAGGCGCGCTGATCGCCCCGACCTGTCGTCCTCCCAACAACGAACCGATGGCCCCGACCGAGACATCCCAATGCGGCAACGACTCGTAGTATGCCGTGAATACGATGCTATCGGTCGCCTGGTCCTTGGTCAGTGCGTCCTTGCACGAGATGGTTTCCGTTACTGTCTTACCGGAGAAGTAGGCCATCGGGAGCACTTGCTCCGTGTAAAAGTATGGGTCTTCTGGGTCGGCCGCGATGTGGGCTTTAGCGAGAGCCGCGAGATAAGCTTCGACCTGTACCATAAGCTTGCGGTCTTCGCCAAAGTCTGAAAGGGGGTCTTTTAGTACATCGATGCGCGCCTTCAGGATGGCGATGTTCTTCTGGTCTACGCGAAACCTTTCCACCGCGTCGGCGGCTTTGGCTGCTGATGAAGTATCTTTCTCGAAGCGCGCGGCATCGGCATCGAGAAGGCTCACTCTTTCCCCCAAACTGGTAAACGAGTCCAACGCTTTTCTTACGTTTCGCACGGCCGCCTCTAGCTCTCTGATGGCTACCAGCGCCTCGGCATCGGAAGGAAAAGTGAACTTCCAGTCCTTCTTGAAAGTGGACCTGAAACCTTCGTAGGCAGTGCGAATATCCACAGGCGCTTGGGCCGCCTCATACCAAATCTGTTTAGTATCCGCCTCTATCTTGTCGAGGGCTGGTAGTGGGGTCGCGGTCGTCTTCAGTGGTTCGAATTCTGGGGGTGGCGGAGCCGCCGCGGTTAACGCATAGGCTGACTCCGCCGCGAGCTTTTCAGCGCCCGCGTTCCCAGGGGGCACCGCGCCAATGCCGGCCACCGCCGTCAAGAGGCTCCCGATGTTCGCGCTCAGGTCCCGCGTGGGCGCGGCCGGGGTTGCCGCGACAGTGCACTTCATGAACGGCGAACCATGAGCCAACACCACCGCCGCCTCGCCCCGCGGCACTGCCTTCAGATGAATAAACGGCTTCACCTGGACGTCCCAGTGCGCCCGCGGCATCAGAGGGCCGTGAGTTGTGGACGAAACATCCGGCCCGTTGCCCATGTTGACGGTTACCTTACACCGAGACGCCGACGTATACTCGTCGCATTCGTCCCAGCTCTTGACGATCTTTTTGATTTCTGCCGGAGTTTTAGTGTCCGCGCAACCCGCATCCTGAGTTCTCAGTGTCGTCTTCTCGCCCTTTTCAGCCGGCGCTGGAACCGCACACGGATTTCTCGTGTCCGGCTCCTGTCCCAACGCCAGCCCCGCCAATACCACCATATAGCAGACAATTCGCGATCTCATTTTGCAATCCACCTCTGATTGTTTAAGCGCAAAGGCCGCACAAAAAGGGACAAATCACCAACGCAAGAAATAAACTTCTGAGGCTCGCCGCAGCACGCCCGCGCCAGATTGTTGAGGGCGCCGATTCAATCAAAACGAGGCTGGTACAAACGGGAAGGGTTGTCGAGGAATGATGGGGTGCCGCGAATTAATCGCTAGACAACTTGCGGAATGGGCCGCTGTGAATCAACCGCACCGGACAACCCTCGATCTCCGTGGGCAAGCCGGCCTGCACGGCGGGGTCGTCCGAATCGAGGTGGATCGAGATGCGGTAGTCTCCCTCCGCATCGCGCTCCACCCCAACTCCGGCGACTCCGGGCTGCTGCAGAAGTCGGATCGAGTGCCTGTTCTTGATCTCCCGCGCTTGCTCTTCGGTAGCCATCTGAATTGCCAGCTATTGTCAGCGCTTAAGCCAACGTCACGTTCAGGGCCGCCAGAACGTCCGTGATGTGATTGGCGATCGTGTGGCTGGACGATCCCGCAAAAAGTAGGCCGACCGCCAGATTCGTGTTGCGCTCGACAATCAGCGAACCGGAGTCTCCGGCGCCGCTGAAGGGTTGCCCGTCGAGCCCCACCACGATGATTTGCCCGCCAAAGGTAAAACTGCCGGTCTCATATTGTACGGTCACGTCCGTATCGATGCTGGTGACTTGGCCGGCCGAATACCCCGTGGTGCGGCCAAACTTCTGGACCGTCATATCGAGCGTTGCGGCGCCAGCGCCCTGCGGCGGCCCGATCTGCAGGATTGCATTGGACACGTCCGCGGGGTTGGGAACGCCCGCCACGGCGCAGTCCACCTGGTTCAGCACCCCCGGCTGGAGAGCCACGAAATTGGTTAACTGCGCAATTTGATCGGTGTTCGGGTCGCCGCCGTCCAGCAAGCCGGGCTGAAAAATCGGTGAGCCGAGGGGCAACTGCCCCTCATCGGCCAGCACGTGATTGTTGCTGAGAATGTAAACGCCGTTGTCGTCCTTCACAAGCGCGCCAAAGGTGCCGGCCATGGTGAACTGCCCATTAGGATCGGCGAAGCCGATGGAGCAACCCGGTTGTGCCGGCCGCACACGCGTGCGGGGGTCGATGGAGGCTGCCACCGCCGGAGCGGCGAAGCGCCGGAAAAGCCCGACTTCTTCCACGTCGACGGGCAGTCCGCCAATCGATTTGGGCAGCACGTGTTTCTGGCTGATGTGCTTTTCGGCGTATTTGGCGCGGACGAGGAATTTGACGGCCATGATGCCGGTACGCCGGTTATCCGAGATTTTCTCGCCGACGCCGACGCCGACGACGTTCAGGTCCGGGTCGGGGCTGATGGCGGCGGTCAACGCGCGCGAAGCGGGCATGGAACTCCGCCCGATCAAGCGTTTGGACCATTCTTGTTTGGCCGCGCGGATGTCGGCCAAATGGCGCGTAGATGTTCCGGCCGCGTAAGAGTCGCCCTTTGGCCGGAGTTGGGGGGATTTCGGCTTGTTTGCCATATGAAGTAACCTCCGATCTGTGTCTTTGCGCGATCTTTATCGCGCCTCATGTATGAAAGCGTGGATCGGGCGCAAAAGGGGACACGGCACTTTTTTTCGATTTCCATTGCATTACGATTAATTCCCATCAAATTTTGTTGCGTGGCCATATATAGTGGTGTACAATTTCTGAAGAACCACGTCCAAAAGCGGAAATTCCGAGCCGAAAGGAAAAGGCTATGAGGAAGTTTCTTGCGTTAGCGTTATATGCGGCGTTTTCCGTCTGCCTGAAGGCCCAGTTGCCAGTTCCCCTCGGATCGGCGGCCAGCTTCGGAGTTCTGGCCGGCTCCACGGTCACCAGCACGGGCGCGACGGTGGTGAATGGGAATCTGGGGGTGAGCCCCGGCACCGCCTTGACCGGATTCCCGCCCGGAATCGTCACGGGCGGATCCATTTACCTAGCGGATCCGGTAGCCGCCCAAGCCGAAAGCGCCTTGACAACGGCGTATAACTACGCGGCCGGACAACCATGTCCAGGCCCTCCGCTGCCTGGGGACATCGGCGGCACCACCATTACGCCAGGCGTCTACTGCAACTCGTCCTCGCTTGGCATTACAGGCACCGTTACACTGAACGGCAACGGCAATCCGAATGCCGTCTTCATCTTCCAGATCGGGAGTACCCTTACCACCGCGGCGGGCAATAGCGCGGTGGTCCTAATTAACGGCGCCGTGGCTTCGAACGTGTTTTGGCAGGTTGGAACTTCAGCGACTTTGGGAACCAACACCACCTTCACTGGAACCATCATGGCGCAGGCGTCCATCACGGTCACTACCGGAGCGTCGCTGAACGGCAGAGCGCTAGCGCTGATTGGCGCGGTTACGTTAGCCGATAATGCGATTACAGTTCCCGCCGCGCCCGGTTCCCCGCTATCGTTGACATGCTCATATCCCAGCGGCCAGGTGGGCGTAGCCTACTCTTCATCGCTGCTGGCCACCGGCGGGACCCCGCCGTACAGCTACCTGATTGCCGCGGGCAGCCTGCCGGCGGGCCTGGCGCTCAACGCGGCTACCGGCACCATCGCCGGGACGCCCACGACCGCCGGGGCGTCGAGCGATACGTCCCGCGTTACGGATTCGTTGGGCGCCTCGGCGATGAGCACTTGCGGAATTACCATTGCCCCGGCGCTGTCGCCGGCGCTTTCGCTAACGTGCGCGTCCAATTCCGGGCAGGTCGGCCAGCCTTACCTCTCCTCTCTAGTGGCAGCCGGCGGGACGCCGCCGTACACCTACTCGATCGCGGCGGGCAGCCTGCCTCCGGGCCTCACCCTCAACTCGTCCACGGGCGTCATCGGTGGTACGCCCTCAACCGCCGGGCCTTATAGCTACACGGCCAAGGTGACTGACTCGGCGAGCGCTTCGGCTACCAGCAGTTGCGGGCCGCTCATTGTGGCGCCGTCGGCGGTATCGGGGGTGCCCGCTCCGCCATCCCTCATTCTCGTCCTGACAGCTCTGGCGCTTGCCTCGATTTACCTGAACCGGGAACGATTGACGAGGCGCTTCCGAAGGGGCTGAACACCGGAATAATTGGGAACACCGGCTTGACGAGAAAATCAGCGGCCACTATTGTATTAAGCGCGGCGGCCTTATTGGTCTGCTATGCTCCGACGCTGCGCGGGATGTTCGGCCAGTGGTCTAACGACGAAGACATGTCGCACGGTTTCGTGGTACCCGTGCTGGTCTTATGGATCGTGTGGAGGGAGCGCAAACGGTGGCGCGCAATCCCGGCGAAGCCCAGCCGGTGGGGCTTTGCGGTCCTGGCGGCGGGCGCCGGCCTGCAGTGTGTAGCGGCGCTGGGTGCGGGTCTGTTCGCCGGTGCGGTGGCGTTTCTGGTTTCGGTGGCGGGTGCCGTGCTCTGCCTGGGCGGTTTCGCGTTCCTCCGCGCCTGGGCTTTTCCACTGCTCTTGACCCTGTTTATGTTGCCCAAACTGGCGATTGTCTACAACCAGGCGACGCTTCCCCTGCAATTGCTGGCCAGCCGGATCGCCGCGGGCATCCTGACTTTCGCGGGGATCGGAGTCATTCGGGAGGGCAACATCCTGGACGTGGCGGGCCGCCGGATATCCGTGCTGGAAGCCTGCAGCGGCATGCGGTACCTGCTCTCGCTCGGTTTTGTGGCGGTGGTCTTCGCGTACTTGTCCGACGGGAAGCCGTGGATGCGAGTAGCTCTTCTGGTGGCGGCCGTACCGATCGCGATTCTGGCGAACGCCTTAAGAGTGGCCGGCGCCGGATGGCTGCCGCCGCTGGCCGAGGGCGCCACCCATGCCATCTCCGGCGGGTTCCTGTTTGTGCTTTGCCTGGCAGTCCTGGTGCTTGCGGAACGGCTCTTCAATAAGGTGTATGCCCGATTTCAAGCCTGAGTGGCGCGCGGCTCTCGTGCCGGTTTTCCTGGCGGCCCAATTCCTGGCGATGCGCGGCGTGGCCGGGGTGGAGCGTCCACCCGCACCGCCGCCTCTGGCGTGTTTTCCGGCCGAGTTCGGCGGATGGACGGTGCTTCGTGAGGACCCGGTAGCCGCGGACATGGCAAACGAACTCGGGGCCGACCGTTTGTTAAGCCGCACCTACGTCCGGACGCCGGCCGGCTCACTCGCCAGTCTGTTCGTGGCTTGGTTCCGGACGCAACGCGGCGGCGTTCGGCAGCCGCACTCGCCCAAGGTTTGCTTGCCGGCATCCGGCTGGACGCCTGAGGCTACCGGCGAGATCGCGCTCGACACCACGGCCGGCGCCATCGCCGTGAACCGTTTTGTGGCCGTCAACCGGAGGCAACGAGCCGTGGTCCTTTACTGGTATCAGACGCCGCGTCGCGCGATCGCGAGCGAATGGGCAGCCAAACTCTGGCTGGTGGCCGACGCCTTGCGGGACAGGCGCACGGACACGGCGCTGGTGCGCGTGATTTCGTGGCCGGGCGTGGGAGGGGACGCTACGGCGACGGCCACCGCCAAGGAGTTCGCGCGCGATCTATATCCGCTGCTTCGCGGATACGTGTTTGCGCCACGGGTCAGATCTTCGTTTTCCCGTAGCGCTTCCGCATCCACTCAATGAACGCCGGGGGAACGTTCATGGTCGACAGGCGGCTCTGCCGCACCAAGGCCCAATCGGGGAAAAGGCCGCCATCCTTGATCTCGCGCAGGGTAGTAGGCGGCTCCAGTGTGTGCAAAAACTCAAAGTCCACAACCGTCAGTTTTGCGTCTTTGGGATCCGGCCGGGGCGCGGAGGCCACCTTAGCCAACCCGACGATGCAGGCGTCGCCCTGGCTGTGATAAATGAATACTCGGTCGCCCGGATGCATCTCCCGGATGGCGCGCAGCGCCTGTGGGTTGCGCACACCGTCCCATACCGTCTTGCGGTCGCGGGCGAGGTCGGCAATGGAATAGGTTTCCGGATCGGTCTTAGCCAGGAAGTAGTTCATGCGGTTATTTCCCGCATCGTACCACTATGCTGCCGTGATTCCACATCGAGGAACTCGGCGAAACGCTCGATGGCCAGCGGGAAGCGGTCGCCGCTTGCCGCAAATCCCAGGCGGAAATGGGATGGCTCGCCGAAACAGTCGCCAGGCGCCAGCAGAACACCGCG
>DATNMW010000320.1:0-2202 GCA_035602155.1 Bryobacteraceae bacterium
GGCGCGCTGCGCATCCAGGATGGGCGCCGGATAGTGGTAGCGGGGGGCGATGCGGTACTGCAGCACGAAGGCCTGGACGCCCAAGGAATTGAGCCAGCGCGCGATCTGGTCGCCTTCGTGATCTTTGGCCAGCGTGCCGTATCCGCCGCCGGGGAAGACGATCACGGCAGTTTGCACGGCGGACTTTTCGGGGGCCGGGTAGACGGTGAGGCTGGGCTTGTCGGCGTCCTGAGTACCGATGGCTCCTGGCGCTGCGCCAGACCACAGCAGCTCGACCTTGTGCTGCGCTGGGGGGTGCTGAGCCAGCGCGGCGGCTGCGGCGGCCAGGGACAAGATGAGCGCCAGTACTTTCACGGTGACTATTGTAGCGAGCCGCGCTCCGGGCGGTGGCGATTGGGCACGTTTGGGCATTTCTGTGCGTGCGGGCCGCATGGCGGGGCTACTCAAAAAGCGACGAGCAAAGCCAATTTATCCTTTGTTTTCTTCATTTGCTGAACGCGAAACTCAATGTTGCAACTGGCCGATCCTGCCTGCAACCCATTACATCCGATTATGTTGCATCGCGTTGCATTCCGCATTTTTCTGCGCGGACCGGTCGGCAAGAAGACCCGCAAGAAACGTTCCGAGCAAAGCCCCCGGATGGCCGCAGCGCAGAAACTCGCGGCCCAGAGACGGCGTGCGCCTGTTCCAACTACCAGGGTAGCATCCGGGTGGCTGGCAGCCTGTGGTTGGCGGTCGCTGAAGAGGGCGCAGGTTGCTGAAAGGACGAGAAAATACGTTTATTGCGCCGACCTGTGACCGGAATGCGCCACGGCGGTCCAGCCGTTGTAAACTAGGGGCTATGTCGAACCTTTCAAGAGCTGTTCTGTCCGGGGCCTCGATCACGTTCGCGGCGGCCCTTCTTATGGCAGGAGCAATCCTGCATCCCGAAATGACGGTACAAACCGGCACCTACGATGCTCCGGCCGCCACACTCGGTCAAAGCTCGGAGCAACCCTGGTCGGCGACCACCCTCGCGGCAGGCGTGGACAAGAAACCGGAGGCGGGCCACGAGGTCACGCTGGTAGGCGAAGTGGTGGACTTCTCCTGCTACCTGCAACTAGGCAAGCATGGCGAGAAGCACCGCAGTTGCGGGCAGAAGTGCGCACAAAACGGGCAGCCCATCGGCCTGCTGACCAAAGATGGCACCCTGTACATGCTCATGCCCGAGGAGCACGATCCGCGCCGCGATGGCGGCGTAGACATCCGGACGGCGGGGGCCGAGCATATGGGACACATCATTAAGGTGATCGGCACCGAGGCTAAGGTTGAGGGGTACCGCGGCGTATATGTGGCTGGTTTGACGAAATAGATCCGGCTGCCGCCTATTACCGAGAATATTCCGCCAAAATGAAGTGGATTTAATAACAATTCAAGAGCCAAGTTCATCTGCCGCGGTTTATGATACGTTGCAGACGGGGCAGAACCGTCGAACAAAAAGGAGATAGGGTAAAGAAGAAACCGATCGGCCTGATGTTGGGCCTGTCCATCGCGCTGGGCTCGTTCGCCATGCTCGCCCAGGATTCCACCGGCACCACGGTGAAAAAGACGGAAAAGGTCAAGAAAAAGGCCAAGAAGACTGTCAAGAAAGAAACCACCAAGACGGAAGAAAAGCAGAACTAGCATCGTTTTCCATGGCGAGTTTTCGCGCCGTCCAGCCTATTGGCACGGCTCGGCGAGCAATTGCACGCCGGGGACGAACAACTCGTTAATGAAGTCTTCGTCGCTCGATGGGCAGCTTCCGGAATCGGCCGAAAGCGCAATATGGATGGGCGACATGGCTGTTGCATAGCGCGCCCACGCGCCCGCCTTTCCAATTGCGAGCAACGCCGGAGTTCCGGCGCGTTGGGTTTCCAGAAACTGCAGCGCCGTGAGAATGTCCTGCACGCGATCGGCGTCGTCGCTGGCATTGAAGGTCGAGACGAACTGCTTGGCCGGATCGCGCGGCGCCACTGCTTTGCCGGTTTGAAACACATCGATCAGCAGCACCGGCTTGCTGGCGCGGATGAGTTCCGCGACACGCGCATCGCGGCGGGCCGCCTCGGCTCCATCCGGATGAATCGCCAGCGTGGCTGCGCCTGTGCCTGGCAGCCAGATTCCAGGCACGCGATCGCCGCGGCCCGGCCGGCCTAGGGCGATCCGCTCGCCTGCGCGCTCGCTCAG
>DATNMW010000321.1:0-17186 GCA_035602155.1 Bryobacteraceae bacterium
GAAGCCTTTGGCGAGATCGCCCTCGGCGAGCCTTCGTCCGCCGATTTTGGGCGCACCCGATTCCCTGCGCCCGATTTCGATGTAGCGCAGCACCGTGTCCATTTGCGCCTGATCGACACACGGGCCGATGTCGATACCCGGCTGCATCCCATCGCCGATTTTGAGCTTGCGGGTGCGCTCCACTACGGCATCGACGAAGCGGTCGTAAATGGCATCTTCCACAATGGCTCGGCTGGTGGCGGTGCATTTCTGGCCGGTGGAGAAGAAGGCGGCGTTCACGGTGTTCTCGACGGCGGCATTAAAGTCGGCGTCCGCCAGCACGATGGTGGGATTCTTTCCGCCCATTTCCAGTTGAATGCGCAAGCGGCGTTTGGAGCCTTCGGCATGCAGCCAGTTGCCGATCTGGCAAGAGCCTGTAAAGGAGATGCCCTTGAGCGCTGGAGCCTCCACCAGCGCCTGACCGAGTTCGCCGCCGGGCCCTGCCACGAAGTTGACCACTCCCTTCGGCAGACCGGCATCGTGCAGGGCTTGCACGATGCGGTAAGCGCTGAGCGGAGCCGCGCTGGCGGGCTTCAGCACCACGGTGTTGCCGCAGACCAGCGCGGGCGCCAGTTTCCAAGCCGGGATGGCGCTGGGGAAATTCCACGGCGTGACCAGACCCACCACGCCGATCGGCTTGCGGATGGCGAACATGTGTACGCGATCCCGCTCCGACGGAACCAGCATGCCGTTGAGGCGCGAGCCTTCGCCGCCAAAGTAGCGAAAAATGTTGATGGACCGGCGGACTTCGCCTTTCGCCTCGGGTAGGGTCTTGCCTTCCTCGCGGGTCATGTCGGCCGCGACCTCGTCGAAGCGGCTCTCCAGAATTTCAGCGGCTTTGAAGAGAATGGCGCCGCGGGCAGGGGCGTTCAGCGTGGACCAGGCTGGAAAGGCGCGGGCCGCTGCGTCGGCCGCCGCGGCGATATCTTTGGCGGAACCTTTCGGAAATAGACAGACGACTTCGCCGGTGGCCGGATTGCGGTTTTCGAATTGCTGTCCCACGGGAGGGCGCCACTCGCCATCGATGTAATTATGGAATACCGGTGTGAACATTTCGAGTTAGATTGCGGGCGTCTGGAAATAAGCGTCGATCCTGCCGAGGCGCGCTACCGCCGCGACAATGTTGTTCGGAAACATCTCGATGCCTGCGTTGTAATGCTCTATGGCTTCATTGTACTTGCGGCGGGCCACCGCAATGCGATCCTCGGCGCCCTTGAGCGCCTCCAGCAGATCGCCGTACCTCCGGCTGGCTTCGAGCTTGGGGTAACCCTCCACCGCCAACATCAGGCGCGCCAGAGCGTTATCCAGGCCCGCATTCGCTTGCATCTTCTCCTGCTGGTTGTGGGCCAGGCTAAGAAGTTTACGCGCATCGTCGGCCTTCAGAATGGCGCTGGCCTGGGCCGGCGCTTCGGCCTGAACTAAACCGGTCAACTCCGGAACGATGTTGCCGCGAGCATCCAAGGCGGCTTCCACCTGCGCCCAATCGGCGTCGATGACTTGCCGTTCGGCGATCAGATCCTTGCGAACGGTCACGCATTTGGCGCCAAGAATCAGGGCCACGGCCACCACCAGAGCCAGAACCAGGAACCTCATGGCTCAGCACACCAGGTCTTCGCGGCCGATCTTGAACCCGTCCAGATTGCCCAGAACGGTGACGGCAATCTGTTTGGGATCGAAGAACGCCTGCGCGATGCGCTGCACGTCGGCGGCGCTAACCTGCTCGATGCTTTCCACCAACTCGTCGAGGGTGAAGAAGCGGCCGAAATACAGTTCCTGGCGGGCCAGATTGGACATCCGGCTGGAAGTGGATTCCAGACTGAGCATCAGCGAACCCTTCAGGTGATCCTTGGCGCGGCGCAACTCCTCGGCGCTGGCGCCATCCTGTTTGAGCTGCCGGAACTCCTTGATGATGGATTCGACCACTTTGCCTGCCGATTCGATGGATGTGCCGGCGTAGATCGACAGGCAGCCGGTATCCCGATAAGGGCTCAGTTCAGAGAAGACCGCATAGGCCAGCCCCTGCCGCTCGCGGATGTTCTGAAAGAGGCGCGAACTCATACCGCCGCCCAACAGCGTGTTCAGAAGGTAACAGGCGAAGCGCGCCTCATGCGACAGCGGATACGAAGGCACTCCCAGGCATAGATGCACCTGTTCCAGAGACTTCTTATTGCGCAAGGCGATGCGCGCGTGCGTGGCGGGAACCGGGTCCGGGGGCGGCGCGGCGTTGGGCGGCAGCGACTCGAAATGTTGGCTCACCAGGGCGACCGTCGCCGCATGCGTCAGATTCCCCGCCGCCGTGATGAGCAAGTTGGAGGGCGCATAGACGGCCCGGTAATAATCGCGGATCATCTGGTGGTCGAAGCGCTTCACGGTCTCGCGCGTGCCCAGGATGGGCTTGCCCAGCGGGTGGTCCCTCCAGAAGTTGGAGGAGAAGATTTCGTGGACCAGGTAGTCCGGACTGTCCGCCTCCATCTTGATCTCTTCCAGGATGACGCCCTTCTCCTTGTCGATGTCTTCGTCGCGGAAGAGCGGATGCAGCACCAGGTCGGCGAGTACGTCGAAGGCCAGCGGCAGGTGCTGGTCGAGCACCTTGGTGTTGAAGCAGACCAGTTCCTTGGCGGTGAAGGCGTCCAGATTGCCGCCCACCGAATCCACCGAGCGGGCGATATCTTCGGCGGAGCGGCTGGTGGTGCCCTTGAACAGCATGTGCTCGATGAAGTGGGAGATGCCGTTCTGTTCCGAATTTTCGCGGCGGGAGCCGGTGCCGATCCAGATGCCTACGGAGATGGAGCGCACGTGCGGCATGACTTCGGTGATCACGCGCACGCCATTCGGCAGGCGGGTCATTTCGATGTCGCGCACGGGGGTTGCGGTGGTGGCCATGGTGGATGGGGGAGGAGCGGTCGGCGCTCCTCATATCCAGGATACAACTTGGGGGGGGCGGCTTGCGCGCTCTCCGCGCTGGCGGAGGGTGCGACGCGACAGCGGAGGGCGCGAGAATCCCAGAGAAGCCACAACATCCTAGCGTACCCTTACTGCAAAAGCCAGGAGACCGGGACCGCCGGCAGACCGCCAGGCGTGATAACTTTTTGATAACTTGGGAGCAATGAAGCAAAGAGAGATTCTGGCTCAAATCACCGGGATTGGAATCGTGCCCGTGGTGCGCACTTCCAGCGCGGAGACTGCCATCCGGGCGATTGAAGCCATCTACCGTGGCGGCGTGCGCGCGGCCGAAATCACCATGACGGTTCCGGGCGCCGTGCGCGCCCTGGAGAAAGTCGCCGACCAGTTTGGCGATAAGATCGTGCTGGGCGCCGGCACGGTGCTGGACCCGGAGACGGCGCGCATCTGCATGCTGGCGGGGGCCGAGTTTTTCGTCACGCCAAGCTTGAAGCCCGCCACCATCGAAATCGCCAAGCGCTATGCGAAGGTGATCTGCCCCGGCGCGCTGACTCCCACCGAGGTGCTGACCGCATGGGAAGCCGGCGCCGACCTGGTCAAGATCTTTCCGTGCGGCAATGTGGGCGGGCCGAAGTACATCAAGGCGCTGAAGGGTCCTTTCCCCCAAATCGAAATGATTCCTACCGGCGGCGTGAATCTGGAGACCGCCGGCGAATTCCTGAAAGCCGGCGCCTGCGCCGTGGCCGTGGGCGGCGAACTGGTGGATGCCAAGCTGATCCGGGAAGGCCGGTACGATGTGATTGAGGAGAAAGCGCGGCAATATTTGGCGGCTATCGGAAGGGCACGGGCGGAGATGCCGGCTTCTGTCTCCTGATTCCTCCTTGATTTCTGTCTTCTGCTGGCATTCATCCCTCGCGCGCGAGCTAATTATTTTCGCTGCCAAGAGCTCCGAGCTTCGCGTTGCCGCCCGTAATGGGATTAGCGCCAACCGCGGCGACCGTGTCGGCCTCGGTTGCCCCGCTTCCGACTTCCCCCTTCACTCGTTCCGAAGCGTCACCAGCGGATCCACCCGCAAAGCCCGCCGCGCGGGAATGTAAGACGCCACCATGGCGATGACCGCCAGCACGAAAGCGACCGCGGTGAACGTCGCCGGATCCACCGCGCTCACTGAGTACAGCAGCTTCGCCATCAACCAGGTGAGCCCGGCGGAAGCCGCACTGCCGATCGCGATCCCCGCCAATGAAATCTTCCCGCCCTGCGCCAGCACCAGCCGCAGCACGTCGCCCGGCTGCGCTCCCAGCGCCATCCGGATCCCGATCTCTCTCGCCCGCTGCGCTACCGAGTAGGAAATCACACCATAGATTCCGATGGAGGCCAGCACCAGCGCCAGCCCGCTGAACAGCCCGAGCAGGATCAGCGTGATGCGCCGCGTGGACACCGAAGCGTTCACCACTTCCTGCATCGTGGCGATTCCAAAGATGGGTTGCTCGCTGTCGATCGAAGCTACAACCCCGCGAACCGCAGAAACCAGCGCCCCTGGTTCCACGCCCGATTTCACCAATAACGCCATCTCATTCGCCGCCATTTGGCGGAACGGCACGTAGACCTCGAGTCGCGCGGGATTGGCGAGGCCGTACATTTTGGTGTCCGCAAGCACCCCCACAATCTCGACCCACTGCGGCGCGCGGCCGGCCTTCAGGTGGCCGAAGGCGAAACGCTTGCCCACGGGGTCTGTTCCGGGGAAGAGCCGCTGCGCTACGGTGGCATTGACCATCGCCACCTGCGGAGCATTCTCCCGGTCCGCATCCGTGAAGCCCCGGCCCCGCAGCAGGCGAATACCGAGCGTCTTCTCATAGTTCGGACTGACGTAGTGTATGTCGGGATGCGGGAAACTGCCCGGTTTCGGCAAAGGCATCCCTTCCACCGTAATGTCGGTGCGCGAATGGTCGTCTGTGAGCGGAATCGCCGTCCCGAGCGCCGCGGATTCCACGCCCGGCAACGTGCGAACGCGGTCCAGCACCTGCCGCCAGAAACCGATCACCGCCGGGTCCTTGTTGTATTGCGCCGTGCGGAGGCTCATCTCCATCTTAACTACCCGCTCGGGCCGGAAACCGGAATCCACCGCGAGCAGGCGGTACAGGCTCTTCATCATCAGTCCGGCGCCCACGAGCAGAATCAGCGCCAGCGCAACCTCGCTGGTGGCCAACAAACCGCGCCAACGATTCCGCCCACCTCCGCTGGTAGTCTTGCCTCCCTCCTTCAAGTCCGCGTGCACATTGCCGCGCGCGGCATGGATCGCGGGAGCCAGCCCGAACGCCAACACCGACAGCACCACCAGGCCGGCCGAAAACAGCAGGACGGCGCCATTCATGCCGACGCTCGCGCCGGCCAGCGTGTCCGCCGGAATCAACCGTGCCATCGCCGGAATTCCAGCCATCGCCAGTCCCACACCCGCCAAGCCGCCCAGCAGCGCCACCAGAAAACTCTCCGTCAGAATCTGTCGCACAATCCTACCGGCACTCGCCCCGATGGCGATGCGCAACGCCATCTCCTTGGCCCGCACGGCGCCCCGCATCAGGAACAGGTTCGCCACATTGGCGCAGGCCACCAGAAGCACAAAGATAGCGGCTCCCAGCAGCACCACTATCGCCGGGCGCGCGTCGCCCGAGAAGGTCTCGCGCAGCGGTTGCAGTTTGACGCCGCACTGATCGTTGGTCTGCGGATACGCGCGCGCCAGGCGTGCCGCAATGCCATCCATTTCCGCGCGGGCCTGCTGAATCCGCACGCCCGCCGCCAGCCGTCCCAGCACCGTTAGGTCGCCGCGGTCTCCCCTCTCTGCTATGCTGCTGTTGTTCGTGGCCCAAACGCCAATCGGCTCCATCACGTCGCATGTCTCCACCCACCGAAACTCCTTCGGCAGCACGCCAACGATGGTTAGGGTCCGGCTGTCCAGGCGGATCGTCTGTCCAATCACCCCGCGATCCCCGCCGAAATGCGACTGCCAGAGCGCGTAGCTGAGCAGCAATACTGGCGCCGTGCCCGCCTTTTCCTCGTCAGGGGTAAAGCCGCGCCCGATCACTGGCCGTATACCCGCCATCGAAAGAAAGTTCGGTGAAACCGCCAGACCGCCGATGTTCTCCGGTTGACGGGCGCCGGTCATATTGAAACCGACGTTACTCACCGCCGCCATTTCCGAAAACATGTGGCTCTGCGCCCGCCAGTCCAGAAAATTCGGATAAGAAACGCTCACATCGCCGACCCTCGGCGTGGTCTCGTGCAACAGCATCAGGCGCGCCGCATCCTTAAAGGGCAGCGGCTGCAGCAGAACGCCGTAGACCAGCGAAAAGATGGCGGTGTTGGCTCCGATCCCCAGCGCCAGCGTGAACAACGCCGCGGCCGCAAAGCCGGGCGATTTCAGCAGCATCCGCCAGCCGTAGCGAAGATCCTGCGCCAGCGTTTCCAGCAGCGAAACGCCGCGCGCGTCGCGGCATTCTTCCTTCACCTGTTCCAGGCCTCCGAAGTCCATCCGCACTCGCCGCTGAGCTTCGTCGCGGCTCATTCCTGTCTTCAGATACTTCTCGAGTTGCCGCTCGGAGTGAAACCGCAACTCCATGTCCATTTCGGATTCAACCGTCTCCCGCCGGAAGACGGAACGCAGACGAAAGAACAAATCCTTCAGCATGGCAGACTCCTAGGCTGGGTCCAGCACTTGGGCCACGGCGGCTGTCAATTTTTGCCACGAAGCCCTTTCCGTGGCAAGCTGCACGCGCCCGGTCTTGGTGAGTTCATAGTATTTCGCGCGCCGGTTGTTGTCCGACGTGCCCCAGTGAGCTTTGATCCATCCGCGGCGCTCCAGCCGGTGCAGCGCCGGATAGAGCGAGCCCTGCTGAATCCGCAGCACATCGCTCGACATCTGTTGCACTCGTTCCGAAATGCCCCAGCCGTGCTGCGGTTCGAGCGCCAGCGTCCGTAGGATCAAAAGATCCAAAGTGCCTTGCGGCAGTTCGATGCGTTCCTTCATGGGCTTTTCCCTTCCCATTTCCCTTCTACAGGTGAGCATAGCAGATCCCCTGTCGAAGCACAAGGGGAAGGCGCCTGTCGACCGGATTCGCGGTTGTCCCCTGAGCCGGCTTGGCGGCCTGAAAGGAATCTAAAATGCGCCGATATACTTCTCTTTCAAAATGGCCCGATGATGCAACTCATGCCCCGCAATGATATACGCCAGCGCCCGCACCGAAACCGGGTGATCACTGGCCACGCCGCGGCGCATCCAGGCTTCCGGACTCAATTCCCGAAACAGCCACATGCTAGCCCTGCGCACACAGACAAATTCCTCGATCAGGTCCGCCAACCGGCGCTCCCCAAAGCCGCCCGCGCGGACGTAATCGTCCTGTTCGAAGGATGCCAGCGGCGTGCCATCGTTACGCGCAAAGCGCAGCGCCCGGTATGCGAAGACCCGTTCGGCGTCGATCACGTGTCCCAGCATTTCCTTGACGCTCCACTTCCCGGGAGCGTAGCGGTAATCGCCTTGTTGCTCGCTCAGGCCGGAGAGCAGCGCCAGCGTCTCGCACGGCTGGTCTTCCAGCGCGGCGACCACGTCGTTGCCGCCCACCAACGCGATGTACTTGCCGTAATACGGTGCATACTCGGACGGTTCGGGGGCCGCCATCGCTTGAGTAATAGCTTCAGTACTGGCTTGCGATGCTTGCATACGGCCAGTATCGCAGATCGCTGGACCGGCAGCGTCACCGTGTTGCTGAACCCTGTATTCCGCAACAGTGACACCAACCGCAAGCGTCCGGCGAGAAGAAATAAAGATTGGCGGGTACCGCCGGAGTGAAAGGCGCGCCTGTACGTTTCCGCGTCGCCTAGATAATCGTTGCGCCCCGAGCCGTCCGCAGCAAAGCGAAAGCCGCTAAAGCCAATAACTTCGATTCAACCCACGGCCGATCACTCGACAGGCAGCATCACGATATTGCTGAAACCGGCATCCGGACCGCAAGCGGCCCAAAAGATATATAGGCTGATAGGTCCCGCCGGAATGTTGGGCGGTACCTGCACGTTCATTTGGTAGAGCCCCGCATATCCCGGCGTCAGTCCCGCATACGGAACATTGGCCGGTATGCTGCCGCCGCCAAATATCACACTGGCCGGCTGGCACATCTGCTGAACCGGATCGGCCCCGGGCGCCGGAATGCCGTCCGCAACAGGAGTGCTCACCGGGCCCAGCCCCGTCGCGTAAATGATGATGGTTTCGCCGGGCGACGCCGGATTAGAAGCGGTTACCAGGCTGTAATCCGACGCATGCTGGATGGCGCCCAGGCCGCCGGGTAGGGTGAAGATCCCCGGCGTGGCTTCCTGTGGCAGGACGAACGTAGATAAGCCCAGGTAACGCACCTCCACCAGGTTCGTTTGAGCTTCGAAGGGCACCTGAAAATTGATCTGTTGCATGCCCAGCGGATTCGAGACCGGGATATTCGCCACGGCCAGGATCGGCGCGGGGAACCCGCCGACGAAAATGGATACGCCTTCCAATTCGGTGGGCAGCGGGTCGCCGGTCCCGATCACGGTCCCCGATACATTCACGCCATACAGGAATAGGCTGGCGAGGCCCCCGGGCGCAGGCAGACCCGCCAGAAACGATGCACCGTTGGTGAGGCCATCGGCCGGGAACTGCAATGGATTGCCCTGCTGCGCGATCTTCACTACGCCAACCGCATCGCTCGGGCTTTGGGCCGCGATGCGATCGTCGATCCCGATGCGCTGACCCGTGGCGTAGACATTCCCGGCGCTATCCAACACCACGGCGTAGGCCGGACCACGGTACTGCGAGTCGGCACCGTAGACGCTGGCGCTGCCCAAAAAGGTTGACCATACCAATGCCGCGCCGGCCGGGTTCAGCACGCTGACAAATCCGGCCGATGGACAATAGGCCTCACCGATTGGAATTGAAAACGGAGGACCGCTGAAAGCAACGCACGTCGGGTTGGCCAGGCTGACCTCGATCGCGTTCGCGATCGGGAAATCCGGCGAGGTTGTCTCTCCCGCCACGTAGGCGTTGCCGCTGCCATCCACTGCGATACCATACGCCTGGTCGGATACGCTCCCACCCAGATAAGTCGCATAGGCCAGCTTGGTGGCGCCCGGATTCAACTTGGCCACGAATGCGGTTTGCCCTTGCGTAGGCGATCGCCATGCCGCCTGGAAAGCTCCGCTGGTGGTGGGAAGGTCCGGAGAGGTGGTGCTGCCGCTGATGTAGGCGTTGCCGGACTGGTCTATAGCCAGACCGCCCACCGTCTCCGTCCCCGAGCCGCCGAAGTAAGTCGTGTAAAGCAACTGATTCCCGCTTGGGTTCACCTTGAGTGCCACTGCATCGGCGCAACTCTGGCCCGCGCACTTAGGTTGGAACACTCCAGGCGTAGCCGCCCATGCGGTCGAAGTCGTCGTACCGGACACGTAGGCATTCCCCGCCGCATCCGCGGCCACCGCCGCCGAACTGCCAGCTCCGAGGTAGGTTGAATAAACGATCGGCGATTGCGATCCCGGAATGTTGGCAATCAGAATTCGCGGATTGATCTTCATCAGGAAGAGATCCTGCGCGCCAACCAGCGCCGTGCCATAGGCGCCCGCCGTCGTGGGGAAGTTGGGCGAAGAGGTCGTGCCCGCGAGGTATAGGTTGCCATCCGGTCCCAGGGCGATCGACGTCCCCGTATCCTGGCCGCTGCCCCCATAAGTCTGGGAAGCCAGCAAGATGCCATTCGGATCGAGCGCCAGCAGAAACGCATCGTAATAGCCGGCGTTGACCGCACTGCCGCCTCCCACGGTTGGAAAACCGGAGCCATTGGTGTCTCCGGTTACGTATGCATTGCCGTTCGAATCGACCGCGATGGCGGGTGGCGCCAACGGCGATTCGCTGTCGTTGTTGAGAGCGACATAAGTCGAATAGAGCAGCGTGCTTCCATCGGCACTCAGTTTTGCGATGAAAACGGCTTGGTAAAAGTCGTACGGCACCGCCTCGAGGGAGTTAACGAGCGGAAAATCGGTGGAGTAGGCTATGCCCGCGATGTAGGCGTTTCCGTTACGATCGACCGCGATTCCGGTGCCGCTCTCCGCGTTGACATTGGTGGTGGCGTCGAGCCCGCTCCCGCCGAAACCGGTGGAATAAACCAGTTGCGGATCGATCGTCAGCGTGCGCCGCTTGTCATAAGCGCCCATCCGGAAGCGCACCTGCCCGTTGCGGGCGAGCAAAAACTCGCCTTGAATTTCCCGCCGGTGCCCGTCCACGGCTTGATAGACGCAGGGCTTCCGGTGGCGTATCTCACGGCCCGCCGCCTCCAGCACCAGGTCGCCGTTAGCATCCACGCGCATGTGCGCAGCGCCGGTGAATGAGAACCGGATCGCCGCCGGATCCGCGCCTGGCCGGACCACCCAATCGTATTCGATCTCGCGTTGATCGCCATAAACTACCAAGTCCACGCCGCGAAACACCGACCGGTAGCGCACGCGCGCATAGTTCGGAATGCCGGTGCGCCAGATGGCTGGATCGCCGCCGGAATAGTAATTGGTCTTTCCAGGCCGGGGGGCGGCCGCCTCCGGCACGGCCCGCGGGATGTTCATCCGCACCGATCCGCCGTGCAGGAATTGCATGTCGATGCCTGTGTCGGAAAGGGACAGCCTGTACTGCGGCGCCATAGCCACGTAACGGGCCTGTGCCCGCGCCTGCCCCGCAACCGGCTCAAAATGCAAAGGAATCGCCAAAATCAACGCCGCGAAAGCCATCATAATTCCAGCTATTTTGCAATTCACGGGCCTTATTCGGTTGGGTTGGCAACCTGCGGCCGATTATTAATAGGCCCAGCCTTCGCGGCATGCAGTGTAATTGTTGACTAATGTCACCAGAATCGAAGAACAGAGTTGGTGTACGCGAGATCGGGATGGCGCACACGGAAAGCGTCCAGCCCCCGCGCTATGCTTCCGAGATCATGGTGTCCCTCGGCTCCGAGCGCGACGTGCCGCCAAAGTCGACCTCCAGTCTACTGCTTCCAACCCGTGAGCAGGTCGCGGGTTCCATGTTCGAGTCGCTGCAAAGGCTGCAAATGATAGAACTGGTCGGAGCGATCCGGAGATAATGAGGGCTACCCCTTTGCCGTCAATCTTGCCACAATGGCCTCTCGCAACCAGCATTCAGGCTAGCCCTAGCCGAGAGCCAATCTGATCTTGACGGCTTGATCCACCTTTGGCATCGTCGTCACGGAAACCTGGCTATAGGTCTTCCCAAACCGTGCCTCGTTGACGCAACGAATCTGGTTGCACAATGCGACGCTGCCCTTCAGCAAGCCTCCCTTTCCTTGCGGAGTGGAAACGTTCACCGGATAGTGTTTGCGGATATGCTCCGGCGCCCTCGACAGGCACCACGACCTTCATTGATGAATATTGATTTCCGATGTCGTTCTGCACAACCAGGCACAGTCTGGTTTTCCAGATCTCGTGGCCCACCGTTGGATCGAGGCTAATATCGAGAATGGCGCCGCGAACGCATTTTCCAGGCATCAGAATGTCTCGTAGTCCATGGACGAAAACTCCGCGGCAATCACTGGGACAGGATGATGAGCGTCTGTTTCGGGCCTGAGGGCCTGCTCTGATTGGCACTGGCCCGGCCCTACACCGGCTGAACCGCCTACCGTTCCACGCGGTTCGAAAGAAAGCTCGTCGGCCTTCGCCCCAGTTTTTCCAATCGCCTGCAGCCCTGCCGCCACATCGCGATCCCTGTGACCCCGGCTGCTCTCATGCTACTGTTAAGTGGAGAAAAATCGCCCCGGAAATCGGGAGGCCATGATCCGCCCTGCCAGTGCGGGTGTCTGTGGCGGACTCCCTCGGTTGCCGGTTGAAGAACGACCTTTCCGCCTCCGATGAGTATGCGGGGAGATTGGCTTTGTCGTTTTTGCAAGTATAAGCAAATAAGCAACTTATTGGCTCCGTTCGGCGATAAAATGAGTTTTGGCCTTGTCGCCCTTAGATCTTCACATCAGGCCGCGAAACTGCCGCTCCCGCCGACACAAATGGCATAATGAAACCGGAGGTTTCACTTTTGGCAAGCACCACGTTGTCGCTCGGACAGGAGAAGAACCCCTGGCTCGCCGCCGAAGCCCGCTTCGACGAGGCCGCGACCCGCCTCAACTTGGACGACGGGCTGCGCAAAGTCCTGCGCACTTCGGCCAAGGAAATCACAGTCCACATCCCCGTCCAGCTCGACGATGGTTGTCTGGAAGTCTTCACCGGCTATCGCGTCCAACATTCCATCGCGCGCGGCCCGGCAAAGGCGGCATCCGCTTCGCTCCCGATGTAACCCTGGACGAAGTGCGCGCGCTGGCCTCCTGGATGACGTGGAAGTGCGCCGTCGTCAACATCCCCTTCGGCGGCGCCAAAGGCGGCGTCATTCTGCGATCCGAATCTGCTCTCCCTCAGCTAGTTGAAAAACTGACGCGCCGCTACACTTCCGAGATCGTGGAATTCCTCGGCCCCGAGCGCGACAGCCTTCACGCGCCTCCTCTTGACGGCAGCCTGTAACACAAATCGACACAGGGGGCCGGATGTGTCATTGATTGGGTATGCCGATCCGCAGCAGTATGAATGTCTCGCTTACACCGGAACAGGACCAGTTCGTCCAGGCTCGCGTGGCCTCCGGCCGGTATCAAACCGCTAGCGAAGTAGTCCGCGAAGGCCTGCGTTTGCTTGAAGAACGCGAGCAGGCGCGCGAGACCGCGGTGAACGAACGTCGGGCCGAGATCCGGCACGGCATCGAGCAAGCTGATCGAGGGGAGGTGCTCGATGGAGATAACCGTGTTTGAGGAGATGATGCAATTGAGCGCACGGCGCCGGGCGACCTGATAGAGATGTGGAGCTATATCGCCGAAGACAGCACCGCCGCCGCGGACCAGGCACTGGCCCAGCTCCACGATGCGTTCACGCGCTTGGGGCGGACGCCTGCTCTCCCTCAGCCAACTGGAAAGCTCATGCGCCGCTACACCTCCGAGACTATGAGTTATGAGGGCGTTATAATTGAACCGATGGCAACCGTCACCGAAATCGGCAGCCTGATCTCGCAGCGTCCCGACGTCCGCGGCGGACGGCCCTGCATCGCCGGCACCGGAGTCTCTGTCCGCCGGGTCGCGCAGTGGCACAACATGGGTCTGATTCCAGAGGAGATCGCGAGGAAGTTCGGTCACTTGTCGCTGGCTCAGGTTCATGCGGCGCTGGCCTACTACCACGCCAACCAGGTGGAAATCGACACCGACTTGGAAACCGAGGCGCGAGAAGCGGAGGCCCTTGAACGGCAGCACCGCGGTTAATCTTCAGCCGTGAGTTCGTTCAAGATCTATTTCGACGAGGACGCTATGGACACCGATCTCGTCGCTGCTCTGCGATCCCGGGACGTCGAGGTAGTGACGGTGCTGGAGGTCGGTTTGACTGGGAAAAGCGACGAGGAACAGTTAGCCTTCGCGGCCGGGCGAGGCTGCGTCCTTTACACCTTCAACGTCTCCGATTTTTATCGGCTTCACGCGCAGTGGATAAGTTCCGGCCGCGAACATTGCGGCATGATCCTAGTGCCGCAAAAACCTCAGTCGGTGAGCAATTGCGCCGGATATTGCATCTTCGCTCTGGGACAACCGCGGTGGGTATGCGGAATCGGGTCGAGTTTCTTAGCAACTGGGGCTAACCGCTGGCGTCGCCATCAAATGCGGCGAAAACGGAATCGCCGTGGCGGGCGTCCGAGCCGGGACTACCCTAGCCTAGGAAGATCGGCGCTACTCGAATGCTGGCTCACTTTCCATGGTGCGCTGATCCCCAGTACTCCGTAGTGGCGCTCCATGGCTCCAATCACGCCGACGGCATCACCCTGTCCACAAATGCTTGGTCGACAAACGTGCAGTTCTCCGGTCTCGCCCCAGGATTCGTGGGACTGTACCAGGTGAACGCGCAGGTACCGGCTGGGTCGGCGGCCGGTCCCGCGGTGCCCTTACTATTTCCATCGGCGGCGTCCAGTCGAACACCGTTGCTTGGCCGTACAGCAAAACTCCGAGCATGCCTTCCAGACGCTAAAGCGTCATGTTGTCCACGGGAAAGACTCTGCCGCGGCCCATCGGCGCCGCGGAGGGCAGCGCACTTGCCGAGACTTTTCCCTCGCCGAGCCACTAACAAAACTACGGGTGTCACCCGCAACCTTACACGTGCGCTTGACGCAACACAACTGCCGCCAAGCCGCCAAACAGTCTCGCTAACGGCCCGGATGCAACCGGATGCAACGCGAATTCAAGAAATGCAATGCACTGCTAAAGGGTTCCAGCGGCCCGGGAAAATATTGTCGCCCGGCATTCCTCTATTCAACGCAAATGCAACGTAGTGCATCATGCCGTAACCGAAAATCGAAGAAGCTGCGGGCGGAGCCGTGGCTCCATTCCGAACGGGCGTCGAAGCCAATCCAGATACCATACGAAGCCACTTCCGTCATTTGTTTTCAACAAAAGGCTCGAAACGGAAACACAAATCCGGAGCACAATGGTAAGCGACATAATGTTACCGGATGTTACAAAGAAATCGAAAGCGGTTTTGGTTGCACGCGCGGTCGGGACGGCCCGCACGGAAAGCGTCCAATTCCCCGCCCCGCAAATGGCATAATGAAACCGGAGGTTTCACTTTTGGCAAGCACCACGTTGTCGCTCGAACAGGAGAAGAACCCCTGGCTGGCCGCCGAAGCCCGCTTTGACGAGGCCGCTACCCGCCTCAACCTGGACGACGGGCTGCGCAAAGTCCTGCGCACATCCGCCAAGGAAATCACAGTCCACATCCCCGTCCAGCTCGACGATGGCCGTCTGGAAGTCTTCACCGGCTATCGCGTGCAACATTCCATCGCTCGCGGCCCCGGCAAAGGCGGCATCCGCTTCGCTCCCGATGTCACCCTCGACGAAGTGCGCGCGCTGGCCTCCTGGATGACCTGGAAATGCGCCGTCGTCAACATCCCCTTCGGCGGCGCCAAAGGCGGCGTCATCTGCGAACCCAATCTGCTCTCCTCGAGCGAGTTGGAAAAACTCACGCGCCGCTACACTTCGGAGATCATGGAATTCCTCGGCCCCGAGCGCGACGTACCGGCCCCGGACGTCAACACCAACGAAAGAACCATGGCGTGGATCATGGACACTTACTCCATGCACGCCCGCCACACGGTCACCGCCGTGGTCACGGGCAAGCCCATGGCGCTGGGCGGGTCGCTCGGACGCCCGGAAGCCACCGGCCGCGGCTGTCTTATCGTTTCGCTCGCCGCCCTGAAACGCTTTCAGAAGCCCCGCACCGCCACCACCGTCGTGATTCAGGGATTCGGCAACGTGGGCGGCATGGCCGCCAAGCTCATGTCCCGCGAAGGCTTCAAAATCATCTGCATCATTGAATACGATGGCGCCGTCTACAACCCCAACGGCCTGGATATCCGTGCCCTGATGGACCATCGCCAGGAGACCGGCTCCATCCGCGACTTCGCCGAGGGCGAGAATATCGATCCCGCCGAAGCCATGTTCCTGGAATGCGACATTCTGCTGCCCGCCGCCCACGAGAACGTGATCACCTCTCAAAACGCCGACAAGCTGCGCTGCCGCATTCTCTGCGAAGGCGCCAACGGCCCCACCACTGCGGTGGCCGACCAGATCCTGGCCGACAAGAAGATCTTCGTCATTCCCGACATTCTGGCCAATGCCGGGGGCGTCACCGTCTCTTACTTCGAATGGGTACAGGACCGTCAGGGGTTCTTCTGGAACGAAAAACTGGTGAATGAAAGGCTGCAGGAAATCATGGTGGATAGCTTCGGATCGGTCGTGGAATACGCCCTGAAACACAATGTGGACAACCGCACCGCGGCCTACATGCTGGCGCTCGACCGGGTAGCCGAGGCCATCCTCCTGCGCGGAATCTACGCCTAGTGGGGCGGGCCTCCAGGCCTGCGCGGGTTCTCCAGAACCCGCGGCTTCGGGAACTTGCAAGGTTCAAGAAAAAGGTGCAGAATGGCTGAGGAGGGATTTGCGAATAAGCGGCGTACGAGGTGTGTCAGGAAGCCAATGAAGCCCGAACAACTCCAACTGATCGCGATGGCCGTCGGGCCAGTTGCCACGCTGATCGTAGTATTAGGAGTGCTCTTTCAAAACCGCCACGTGGATACTCGGATTGGCGACCTGAAAGAGTTCCTGCGAGCGGACATGCGGGCCAACCAGTCGGAGCTGATGGTTAAGTTCGCCGAATTGGACAACCGTCTCTCGCGCCTGGAAGGCGAGCGAAGGATCGTACAGTAGTCAATCGGGAAGAACTGCACATTTGCCTGTCATGTCCGCTGACCCTCCCTGAATCCGCAACGGCATGCGCCGGCCAGATCATCCTGACCAACGTGCACGGCCACGGGACGGGTGCCTGATATCGTCGCACCGGATGGCAGCGGCGCAGTCTTGGTCCTGATCAATGCGATGCCCGCGAGCTGACCGCTGAAAGCCGATGGCCGATACCCCATCCACCCCGCTGATGCGGCAGTACAATGCCATCAAACAGCAGGTGCCCCACGCCCTCCTGCTCTTCCGCCTCGGCGATTTCTACGAGCTTTTCTTCGAAGACGCCGTCCTCGCCGCGCGCGAACTCGAAATCACGCTCACCTCCCGCAACAAGGAAAAAGGCGCGCCCATCCCCATGTGCGGCGTGCCCTATCACGCCGCCGAAGGCTACATCGCGCGCCTCATACAGAAGGGCCACCGTGTAGCCATCTGCGACCAGATGGAGGATCCCGCCCTCGCCAAGAAACTGGTCAAGCGCGAAATCACGCGCGTGGTAACCCCCGGTACCACCACCGATTCCCTAGCCCTGCGCTCGCATGAGAATAACTTCCTCGCGGCTGTCTCCCGTCTGGGCAATCGTGCCGGCGTGGCCCACGTGGATGTCTCCACCGGCGAGTTCCGCGTCACCGAAATGGACGCCTCCGAAGTCGCCGCCGCCATCGAACAACTTGGCGCGAGCGAGGTGCTGTACCCCGCCGACCTGCCGCTGCTCGCGGCCGAAGATCACGGCCCCCGCTATCTCCGCACCGATCTCGAAGACTGGATCTTCACTTTCGACTACGCCGACCGCACCCTGCGCGATCACTTCCGCCTGCTCTCGCTCGATGGATGCGGCCTGGCCAACCGGCAGGCGGCCGTATCCGCGGCGGGCGCCATCCTGCA